>JACQAG010000061.1 GCA_016195085.1 Pseudomonadota bacterium
GCCGGCGAAGGTCGATCCGGCGCCCGGACTGGCCGTGAGCGTGACCGCCGTGCCCTGGTTGAACGACGCCGAGCAGGTGCCGGCGCTGCAATTGATGCCCGCCGGACTGCTCGTCACCGTGCCCGAGCCGCTGCCGGCGAGTGTCACCGAGAGACTATTCTGCACCACGGCAAAGGTGATGGTGCAGGCCTTGTCCGTGTCGAGGACGAGGGTGTAGTTCACCGCCACCGTTTGGAACCCGGTCGAGGAGCAGTCGCCGGTCGCTGCCGCCCAGGACGAGCCGGCTGCCGGGGTAAACACCAGCACCAGGCTAGTCAGCGTGGGGAAGGACGCACTGCAGGCGGAAGCGGGACAATTGATGCCAACCGGCACACTGGTCACCGAGCCGGTACCGGTGCCGTTGAGCGCGACGGTCATGTTCTTCGTGAGCTGCGCCCAACCCGGCTCCGAACCAATGCTCAGAAGAGCCAGGATCACCAAACCCATCAACCGCATGCCAAGACCCCGGCGCGACGGGGCTCGATGCTTCTCTGACGCGATGGCGCTGTCCCCGCCTTGCTGCTGCGTTGAGATATATCTGTGGCCGGTGCCAAGAGCCGTCAATAGGAAGGAACCCGGATAGCGCGGGGCGACAATTTCTTGTGGACTCGACGGCGCTACGATCTCCCTTGCACGGGCTCCGATTGGGCACCGCGACGGCGCCCCGGCCCATGCCCGAAAGCCGAGGGTCGCCGCGTCGGCATGGCGGTGCCGAGGTGGAGAGCTGGACATGCTGGAGGCGCGCTGCGAGCTGTGCCAGCCGAGCGATGCCTTGCTCGACCGGGCGCGGGCCGCCATCGCCGTCGGATACGCGCCGGACCGCTACAATAGCGGTCTCAATGTCGGCGAAACGGCGGGCCGGCATCGCATGGATGCGCACGCGCAATCAATCCGGCGCCCGGCGAGGGTCGGGGAGGGGATGAATCGCCCCTTCCAAAGTCCATCCCCGGGGCGACTGGACGATCCCGGCGGCAGCGTTCGCTGCGCTTTCGCCCGCAAGCCAGGCGCGTGAGCCGGGCCCGTGCGGCTGCTCGCGCGCCGGTCTCAATGGTGGGTACGATGCGAGGGAATGGGAGCGCCGCAGGCGTGGTCCAAGTCCCGGATTGCCTTTTGCCAGTTCCGCGCTTCCGCAAGCTGCGGACAGCTCAGAAACTTGGCGCCGTGGAGATTGGCGCCGTCGAGATCGGCGCCGGCCAAGACCGCCCGGAAGCAGTCGGCTCCCTCGAGGTTGGCGCCGATCAAGGAGGCGCCGGTGAGAACCGCGCCGCGCAAATCCGCATTGCTGAGATCGGCCCCGGAAAGATTCGCGTCGATGAGGTCCAATCCACACAAGCTCGCATGCGAGAGCTCCGGCCGCGTCTCCTTGTGGGTCTCCCGCCACGCATTCCATGCGCTGATACTTTCCAAGAGCACCGCCAGATGCGTCTTGTCCACCATCGGTTCCTCCTTTGCCGACCGTTCCGCCCCCTTCGGAAACCCCTGAGGCATTGAACGGTCGGACGTTGCGTGCGGAACGATCATCGCTCGCCCGTGGAATCTCCCTATCTTGGATTGCCAAGAGGCGGGTCTTGCAGCAGGGCGAGCAAGCCCTTGAGCAAGTCGAGCGGGCTGGGGGGGCAGCCGCGGATATGCAGGTCGACCGGCACGACCGCGGAGACGCCGCCGACGCAGGCATAGCTGCCGGCGAACATGCCGCCGTCGACGCCGCAGTCGCCCACGGCAACGACCCACTTCGGAGCGGGTGTCGCCAGATAGGTGCGTTCGAGCGCTTCACGCATGTTCTTGGTGACGGGACCGGTCACCAGGAGCACGTCGGCATGGCGCGGCGAGGCGACGAAGCGCAGCCCGAACCGCTCGACGTCATAGAAGGCGTTGTTGAGCGCGTGGATCTCCAGCTCGCAACCGTTGCATGAACCGGCATCGACCTGACGGATGGACAAGGTCCGTCCGAAACGTCGACGCGCCACCCGATCGAGCGCCGCCCCGACCTCGGCCAGAGCCGCCTCGTCGGCGGCGGGTGCCGGCTCCGTCAGGGGGCCGTGCACCAGGCTTTCCACGATGAGCTTCCACATGCCGATCGCCTCTACAGATCGTGCCCCGAATAGGAGCAGTTGAAGGATTTGTTGCAAAGCGGGAAATCGGCGACGATGTTCCCCTCGATCGCCGCCTCGAGGAGCGGCCATTGGAACCAGGACGGATCGCGCAGATGGCAGCGCTCGACCCGCCCGTCGCCGCCGAGCCTGAGCCAAACCAGGATGTCGCCGCGGAAGCCTTCAATGAGCGCAACGCCTTCGCGCACGCCGCCGGCGCTCGCGGGAACATCGGCTGAGATCGGCCCGGCGGGCAGCCGGTCCAGGATCTGCTCGACCAGCGACAGGCTCTGCTCGACTTCGCGGATCCGTATCCACACGCGTGCGTTGACGTCTCCGGCCTCGAGCACCGGGATCTCGAAGGCGAGCTGGTCGTAGGGCGGATATCCCGGCAGCCGGCGGGCGTCGACGTCGCGGCCCGAGGCTCGGCCGACATAGCCGCCCGCGGCATATTGGCGCGCCAGCGCCGGGTTGAGCACGCCCGTGCCCACGGTGCGGTCCTGCAGCGAAGCGGTGTTGTCATAGAGCCCGACCAAGGCGGGAAACCGGCGCCGCACCTCCTCGATGAGCGACCGCAAGCAGGCGATGCGCTGCTCGTCGAGATCCACGCCAACACCGCCGGGCACGATGCGATCGCGCATCAGGCGATGGCCGAAGCTTGTATCGGCGGCACGCAGCACAAGCTCGCGGAGCACGCCGCAATGGGTATGCATGAGGGAGAACGCCGCATCGTTGCAGATCGCCCCGATGTCGCCGAAGTGATTGGCCAGGCGCTCCAGCTCCGCCATCAGTGCCCGCAGCCAGACGGCGCGGGGCGGCACCTCGACGGCCAGAGCGGCCTCGGCGGCGCGGGCGAAGGCATAGGCGTAGGCGACGGTGCTGTCGCCCGAGGTACGCCCGGCCAGCCGCGCCGCGCGTGCCGGATCGGCGCCGGCCATCAAACCTTCAATGCCCTTGTGAACATAGCCCAGCCGCTCCTCCAGCCGGACCACGGTCTCGCCGTTCGCGGTGAAGCGGAAATGTCCGGGCTCGATGATGCCGGCATGCACCGGACCGACCGCGATCTCGTGCAGGCTCTCCCCTTCCGCCGGCAGAAATAGGTAAGGCGGCGCCGGCGCCGACGGCTCGCTTCGGCCGAGCGGATAGCGGATGCCCCACTGCCCGTGGTCGAGCCACGGCCGCAGGTCCGGCGAGGCGATCGGCTGCAGCCCGAACAGGTCGCGGATGGCCGCCTCCAGATGAAGAGCCGGCGGATGCAGCTGCGCCACCGACGGGAACTGCCGATCGGCGCATTCCAGGCTGAGGATGCCGCTCGCCGCCGCCGCGTCGTCGGCGAGCGCCATATGGACGGCGTCCTTGTCGCCCCAGAGGCCGATGAGGAGCCAGCGCCGCGCCGCCAAGTGCATCCCGGCGAACTGCCATTGCTCGGCGCTGACGACCGCGCGCGGCCAGGGATGGTGATCCCGGACCCTGCTTCCCTGGCCCATCATCGCGGTGAGGTCGATCAGGGTCGGCATCGTCTATCCAAGCAGCCGGGCAACATGCTGGAACCACGCCACCAGCGGCAGCGGCAGGTAGAGGCCGGCGCCGAGCACGAGCGCCAGATGCGCATAGAGGGGCACGTACGAGGCCTTGGCCGGCTGGGTGCTGCCGACGGGATCGCCGAAGGCGATACTGTTGACGCGGAGCAGAAGCGCGCCGAACGCCACCAGGAGCCCGCCGACGAGCGGAATCGCCAACAGCGGCTGGCGCGCGAAGGTCGAGCTCACGACCAGGAACTCGCTCATGAAGATCCCGAGCGGCGGCATTCCCGCGATCGCGAACACGCCGAGGATGAGGCCCCAGCCGAGCATCGGATGCGTCTCGGTCAACCCGCGGATGTCGGCCATCCGCTGCGAGCCTTTGACCTGGGCGATGTGGCCGACGGCGAAGAAGATCGCCGACTTCGTTAGGCTGTGCATGGTCATGTGCAGGAGGCCGGCGAAATTGGCGAGCGGGCCGCCCATGCCGAAGGCGAAGGTGACGATGCCCATATGCTCGATCGAGGAGTACGCGAACAGGCGCTTGATGTCGCGGCGGCGGTACAGCATGAACGCGGCGAAGATCAGCGAGCCCAGGCCCATCGCCGCCATGAGCGGGCCGGGCGCGATCGCCTCGGCGTTCGCGGCCAGCAATATCTTGAACCGCAACACGGCGTAGAGCGCCACGTTGAGGAGCAGCCCGGACAGCACGGCGGAGATCGGCGTCGGGCCTTCGGCGTGGGCGTCCGGGAGCCAGGCGTGCAGCGGCGCCAAGCCGACCTTGGTCCCGTATCCGAGCAGGAGGAAGATGAAGGCGACGTTGAGGAGCGCTGGATCGAAGCGGGCGGCGCGCTCGACGAGAAGCGTCCACAGCATGGCATCGAGGCCGCCGCCCATGACAGGTTGCGCGGAGAGGTAGATCAGGATCGTGCCGAACAGCGCCAGCGCGATGCCGACGCTGCCGAGGATGAAATACTTCCACGCGGCTTCGATCGCCTCGTGGGTCCGATAGATGCCGACCATGAGGATCGTGGTCAGCGTCGCCAGCTCTATCGCGACCCACATGAGCCCGATGTTGTTGGCCGCGAGCGCCAGATTCATGGCGAACATCAGCACCTGGTACATCGCATGGTAGAAGCGGAGATGGGCGGGAGTGAGGCGGCCGATCTCCAGCTCATGGCCGATGTAGGTGGCGCTGAACACGCTGGTGGTGAAGGCGACGAACGTGGTGATGACGATGAAGACCACGTTGAGATCGTCGACCAGCAGGTATTGTCCCGGTTCCGGCCGCTCGGAGACGAGCAGCGACAGCGCCGCCGACAGCGTGAGCAAGGTCGCCAGCACGTTGAGCCGCGCGGTGATCCGATAGCCCGGCAGCAGCGCCAGAAGTACGGCGGTCCCCACCGGGATCAGCAAGATGGCGCCCACCGCGTCGAATGCCGGAATGCTCATCGTCGATCTCCGCGGAAGAGATCGAGCGCGTGCACGTCGACCGTGTCGAAGCGCTCGCGGATGCGGAACAGGAAGATGCCAATCACGATGAACGCGATGAGGATCGAGAAGGCGACGCTGATCTCGACCACCAGCGGCATGCCCTTGGCGCCGGTGGCGGCCAAGACCAGCCCGTTCTCCAGCGACATGAAGCCGATGACCTGGCTCACCGCATTGCGCCGGGTCACCATCATCAAGAGCCCGAGGAGAACCACGGAGAGCGCCAGCGCCACGTCCTCGCGCGCGAGGCGGTCGGCCTCGGCGGTGACGCGCAGCATGACCACCATCGCCAGCGCCACCAGACCGATGCCGAACAGCATGGTGAGCCCGACGCCGACGACGGTCTCGATCTCGCGATGGATGCCGAGGCGCTGGATGATGCGATGGAGCGCCACCGGAATGATCACGCCTTTGAAGACGATGGCGATCGTCGCCGTGATGTAGAGGTGAGGCGCATCCTGGATATAGGCCTGCCATCCCACCGAGAACGCCAGGACGACGGCGTGCAGCGCAAAGACGTTGAGGAGGGCGTAGAGACGGTCCTGGTAGAGCATCATGAAGCTGACCAGCACCAGTCCGCCGGCGAAGAGATGCGCGATATCGTAGACGAGCCCGTCCACCTAGAGGCTCCTCGAGATGAACATGAGCAGCGCCCCAAGCAAGCCGAGCATCAAGGCGACGCTGAGGAAATTCGCGACCCTGAACACCCGCATCTTGGCAATCACGGTCTCAAACAGCGCCAAGAGCGCGCCGCCGACCGCGAGCTTGGCCACAAAGGCGGCGACACCGAAGAGATAGGCTGCCGGTTCGGCGCCGGCCTCAACCAAGCCCCAAGGCGCGAAGATGCAGGATATGAGCGAAAGATACAGGAGCAGCTTCAGCGAGGCCGCGAGCTCGATCACCGCCAGATGCCGACCGGAATACTCCAGCACCATGGCTTCGTGCACCATTGTGAGCTCGAGATGCGTGGCCGGATTGTCGACGGGAATGCGGGCGTTCTCGGCGATGGCGACGATGATCAGGCCGACCAGCACCAGGCCGAGCGAGATGCGCAAGCCCACATGCGCCGACAGCATCACGGTCGAAATGGTGGAGAGCTGCGTCGACCGGGCGATCAGCGCCAGGGTGAAGATGATCATCAGCATCGCCGGCTCGGCCAGCGAGGCGATCATCATCTCGCGGCTGGAGCCGATGCCGCCGAAGCTCGTGCCCACGTCCATGCCGGCGAGCGCCAGGAAAAAGCGAACGCTGCCAAGGAGGGCGGCGATGGCGATGAGGTCGGCGGCCCAGCTGAACATGAGGCCTCTGGCGAAGGTCGGCACCAGAGCCGCCGCCACCCAGGTCGCAGCGAAGATCAGGTAGGGTGTCACCCGGAAGAGCCATGAAGCGTTGTCGGCGAGCACGACCTCTTTGTTGAGCAGCCGCACGAGATCCAGATAGGGCTGAACCATCGGCGGGCCCTGCCGGCGCAAGAGACGCGCCTTGACCTTGCGGATAAAGCCGGTGAGCAGCGGCGCCAGCAGGAGCACCAGGAACATCTGGGCGCCCTGGACGGCGAGGTCGACGATCACGGCCATAGCCCGACCACCAGGAGGAGCACGATGAGGGCGGCGAAGACGAGGCTGAGGTAGCGGCGGATGGTCTGGAACTGCAGGTAGTTGAGGCGATCGGCGATGGCGCTGACGCCGGTCGCCACCGGCGCGTAGAGCGCGTCCCAGACGAGGTCTCTCAGATCGACATGCATCCGCGCCGGCCGGCGATCGCCGGGGGGCGCCATTTCCACGTGCTCGCGGGCCCGAAAGACGACCGTGCCGAACACGCGCCGGATCGGCTGGGCGAAGCTGCCCGAGGTGTACTGCGTGATTGGGCCGGTCCCTGGATAACCGCAACCCCACGCAGCACCACGGCGGAGCGCGTGCGAGGCGATGCGGTGGATGGCATAGATCGCGAACGAAGCCGACACGGCGATGAACACAAAGACGAGCAAGCCGTTGTAGGAGCTGCGGGCCTCGGCGATCGGCACGATCGAGAGCCACGGCACCACGCTCTGGACCGGCATCTGATCGCCGACGAGGGCCTGGATGACCGGCCTCAGGCCGTCGATGACGAGGCCCGGCAGAACGCCGGCAAAGAGGCAGAGTGCCGCAAACGCGTACATGGCGGCGAGCGAGAACCGGTCGACCTCATGTGCCTCGGCGGCTGCCGGCGTTCGCGGCCGGCCGAGAAAGGTGACGCCGAACGCCTTGACGAAGCAGGCCGCGGCCAAGGCGGCCGACAGCGCCAACAGCGCGCCGACGGCGGGGACCAGCACCTTGAGGCCCCACTGCGGCAGATCGGGACTCTGCAGGATCGCCTGGAACGTCAGCCATTCCGAGACGAAACCGTTGAGCGGCGGCAGGGCTGAAATGGCCACGCAGCCGACCAGAAACGCGAAGGCCGTGTGTGGCATCCGGTGGATGAGGCCGCCGAGATGCTCCATGTCGCGCTCGCCGGTTGCCGTCAGCACCGCACCCGAGCCGAAGAAGAGCAGGCTCTTGAAGATCGAGTGGTTGAATACGTGGAAGAGTGCCGCGGTCAGAGCGAGGGCCGCCGCCCAGCCCACGTGGTTTGCCTCGAAGGCCAAGGTGAGACCGAGGCCGATATAGATGATGCCGATGTTCTCGACCGTATGGTAGGCGAGCAGGCGCTTCAGGTCGTGCTGCATGAGGGCGTAGAGAACGCCCAGCGCCGAGGTGGCACCGCCGAGCGCCAGCACGACCATCGCCCACCACCATTCCGGCGGTCCGAGAAGGTCGAGGACGATGCGCACGAACCCGTAGACCGCGACCTTGGTCATGACGCCGCTCATCAAGGCCGAGACGTGGCTGGGTGCGGCCGGATGGGCGAGCGGCAGCCAGACATGGAGGGGCACCAGGCCCGCCTTGGAGCCGGCGCCGAGGAGGACCAGCGCCAGCACCAGCCCCGAGAACGCCGGGGCGAGATGGTTGGCGCGCATCTGGGTGAAGTCGTAGGCGCCTTCCGGGCCGGCCAGGAGCCCGAAGGCGAGCAGGAGGCAGAGCGTGCCGAAGCTCGCCATGAGGAGATAGATGTAGCCGGCCCGCGCGTTCTCGCTGACGCGGTGGTGGGTCATCACCAAGGCCCAGGACGTGAGCGACATGAACTCCCAGGACATGAGGAACGTGAACGCATCGTCGGCCAGGACGACGAGGTTCATGCCCGCGAGGAATGCCGGAAAGAACGGCAGCACCCGGTGCGGAGCGGTCTCGTGGCGCCCGTAGCCGAGCCCGTAGAGGCTGGCCGCGGCGCTGCCGAGATCGACCACGATCAGGAAGAAGGCGGCGAGCGCGTCCAGACGGAAATGCGCGCCCTGCCAGGGGAGGCCCAGCGGCAGGACCAGCCCTGCCTCAGGCGCATCGCCGAGGAGGTGAGCGAGTGCCGCGGTGCCGGCGAGCGCGCAGGCAAGGAAGCTCGCCCCATAGACGATCGGCCTCGCAACGGCCGATCGCCCGATCGCCACGGCCGATGCCGCAACGCCCAGCATGACCGCCACGCACGACAATACGACCACGGCCGACATCGCGCCCCACCCTAGCCAGTATTTCTCCCACGGATCGGGAGCAGCGTCGCGCTGCGCGAGGCGCCCCGCAAGGAGCGGGTCGAAAAGCGTAGCAGAGCTACGGTTGAGACCCGCGACGATGTCGGGCGCCCCGCGCGGCGCGACCCGAAGGGATGGGCTCCTGAGCTCACATGCCGCGTCAAGCCGCTCGCCGGGGGAGGAGCGAGGAGGGGGTGGTCTCCACCCCCTCCTAAATCCCACCCCCGATGCTGGGCATCGCTCTTCGCGGCTTTCCTCGCCTGTGAGCTCATGAGTCCCATCGCTGCCCCGATCCGTGGGAGAAATACCGGCTAGGCCGCTCGATGCACCGGCACCTTCTTGCTTTTAGGTTTGTTGGTCTTCCGGCCCGGAGCCGGCGACTGCAGCCGCACTCCGCGGCCGCCGCCCTGGCTCGCGGCCCCTTCGTTGATGAGCTCGATCCCGGCGGCATCGAGTGCGGCGACCAGCTTCATCAGCGAGTCGACGTTGCCGCGGATCACGCCGTTGCTGGCTTCCATGCGTTGAATCGTCGGCACCGAAAGGCGCGACAACTCTGCCAGTTCTCGCTGGTCGATGCTCAGCAAGGCTCGAGCGGCACGTAATTGACCGGCACTTATCATGCTTGGTCGAAGCCGTTTGATGTGTTCAGCCTACGATCTTATGGGCTAGATATCCATATTCATGGCTGGACGCCCAGCTCGGATGACCCAACGAGGCTCACGGCGCGCTCACCTCCGTGTCCGTCCTCGGCAGCGGCGGCGGTCGAAGCGCCGGTGCGACCGCCTGTCGGCGGCGACGGCGACGGCCTCGATCGGCTCTGCATTGCCGGCGTTGACTTGGCGCCGGCCCGGGTCTAACTCTGAGCCGGTCCGCCCATCCCGAGCCGAATTCCTGCGCAATTCCATAAGGTAAACGGCCATGCCTCCCGCCCAGCGGCCGCTGTCGCCCCATTTGCAGATCTACAAGCCGCAGCTCACTTCGGTGCTCTCCATCATCCATCGTGGGACCGGCATCGCCTTGACCGCTGGAACGCTGCTCCTGGTCTATTGGCTGCTGGCGGCCGCACTCGGTCCGGAGAGCTTCGCCGACGCCCAGGCGCTGATCGGCTCGTGGTTCGGCTATCTCGTGCTGTTCGGCTGGTCCCTCTCGTTGTTCTTCCACCTGGCGAACGGCATCCGCCATCTGTTCTGGGATGCGGGCTTCGGCTTCGAGCTGGATCAGGTCTACGCCTCGGGCTGGGTGGTGGTGGGTGCGGCGGTCGGCTTGACCGTGCTCGCCTGGGTGGTCGGGCTCGTCGCCCTCGGAGGCAATCTATGAGCAGAGGCAACGCATGAGCATGCGCACCCCGCTCGGCCGCGCGCGCGGCCTGGGTTCCGCCAAGCGCGGCTTCGAGCATTGGTGGGCGCAGCGCCTGACCGCCGTCGCCCTGGTGCCGCTCACCCTCTGGTTCGTGGCGGGCGTGGTCTCGCTCGCCGGCGCCGGCCATGACGCCACCGTCGACTGGCTGTCGCAGCCCTTCGTCGCGGTCGCCATGGTGCTGCTGATCGGCGCCACCTTCTATCATGCCGCCCTCGGGCTCCAGGTGGTGATCGAGGACTACGTGCACCACGAGGGTACCAAGCTGGCGCTCGTCGTCATCGAGAAATACGCCTGCGTGGCGCTCGCCGTCACGGCGCTCTACGCAGTGCTCAAGATCGCGTTCGGAGGCTGAGACATGGCGCCTTCCTACAACATCATCGAGCACGACTACGACGTGGTCGTGGTCGGCGCCGGCGGCGCCGGCTTGCGCGCCACTCTCGGCATGACCATCGAGGGCCTGAAGACCGCCTGCATCTCCAAGGTGTTTCCGACCCGCAGCCACACGGTCGCCGCCCAGGGCGGCGTCGGCGCCGCGCTCGGCAACATGGATGCCGACGACTGGCGCTATCACATGTACGACACGGTCAAGGGCTCGGACTGGCTCGGCGACCAGGACGCGATCGAGTACATGTGCAGGAACGCCATCCCAGCGGTGATCGAGCTGGAGCATTACGGCGTGCCGTTCAGCCGCACCGAGGCGGGCAAGATCTACCAGCGGCCCTTCGGCGGCCACACGCTCAACTACGGTGCCGCTCTCGCCAAGCGCGCCTGCGCAGCCGCCGACCGCACCGGCCATGCCATCCTGCACACGCTCTACCAGCAGAGCCTGAAGCACGGCGCCGAGTTCTTCGTCGAGTATTTCGCCCTCGACCTCATCATGGACGAGGACGGCGCCTGCCGCGGCGTGATCGCCTGGAACCTGGAGGACGGCAGCATCCACCGCTTCCGCGCGCACCAGACCGTGCTCGCCACCGGCGGCTACGGCCGCACCTATTTCTCCTGCACCTCGGCGCATACCTGCACCGGCGACGGCAACGCCATGGTGCTCCGTGCCGGGCTGCCGCTGCAGGACATGGAGTTCATCCAGTTCCACCCGACCGGGATCTACGGCGCCGGCTGCCTCATCACCGAGGGTGCGCGCGGCGAGGGCGGCTATCTCACCAACTCCGAGGGCGAGCGCTTCATGGAGCGCTACGCGCCCACGGCCAAGGATCTGGCGTCGCGCGACGTGGTCAGCCGCTCGATGACCGTCGAGATCAATGAAGGCCGCGGCTGCGGGCCCGAGAAGGACCACATCCTCCTGCATCTGGAGCACTTGGATCCGAAGGTGCTGCATGAGCGGCTGCCCGGCATCTCCGAAACCTCGCGCATCTTCTCCGGCGTCGATGTGACCAAGGAGCCGATCCCGGTCCTGCCGACCGCGCATTACAACATGGGCGGCATCCCCACCAACTATCACGGCGAGGCTCTGCGCCCGACCAAGGACAATCCCGATGCGGTCTGTCCAGGGCTGATGGCGATCGGCGAGGGGGCTAGCGTGTCGGTGCACGGCGCCAACCGGCTCGGCACCAACTCGCTCCTCGACATCGTCGTCTTCGGCCGCGCGGCGGCCTATCGCGCCGCCGAGCTGGTGAAGCCCGGGACCCAGCACAAGCCGTTGCCGGCGGGCGCCGGCGATGCGGGTCTGGCCCGGCTCGACCGCTTGCGCAACGCCAAAGGCCCGCTCAAATCCGGCAAGATCCGCCTCGACATGCAGCGCGCCATGCAGACCCACGCCGCCGTCTTCCGCGACGAAAAGACGCTCCGCGCCGGCATCGCCAAGGTCGGCGAGGTCGCCGCCAGCATGGCCGATCTCGGCGTCGGCGACCGCTCGATGATCTGGAACTCCGACCTGGTCGAGACCCTCGAGCTCGAGAACCTCATGGCGCAAGCCATGGTGGCGCTAGTGTCCGCGGAGGCCCGCCACGAGAGCCGCGGCGCCCATGCGCGCGAGGATTTTCCCAGCCGCGACGACGTCAATTGGATGAAGCACACTCTGTCCTGGCAGGATGCGAGCGGCAAGGTCCGGCTCGATTACCGCCCGGTGCACATGTACACGCTGTCGAACGAGGTGCAGGTCTTCCCGCCGAAGGCGCGGGTGTACTGATCAGGGATCAGATGTCAGAAATCAGGGGTCAGGATCCTTAGCAACATGGCCGAATTCACGCTGCCGCAGAATTCCCGGGTGACCGAGGGCAAGGCCTACAAGGCGCTTGCCGGCGCCAAGCGGCCGAAGACCTTCCGCATCTATCGCTGGGACCCGGAGGCCGGCGCCAACCCCAGGCTCGACAGCTACGAGATCGACCTCGCCGATTGCGCGCCGATGGTGCTGGACGCGCTCATCAAGATCAAAACCGAGATCGACACCACGCTCACCTTCCGCCGCTCCTGCCGCGAGGGCATCTGCGGCAGCTGCTCGATGAACATCGACGGCACCAACACGCTGGCCTGCCTGAAGCCGATCGATGAGGTGAAGGGCGACGTCAGGGTCTATCCGCTGCCCCACATGCCGGTGATCAAGGATCTGGTGCCCGATCTCACCACCGTCTACGCCCAGTACACGTCCATCAAACCGTGGCTCACGACGGAATCGCCGCCGCCGCCCGACCGCGAGCGCCGGCAGAGCGTCGAGGAGCGGGCCAAGCTCGACGGGTTGTGGGAGTGCGTCCTCTGCTTCTGCTGCACCACCTCGTGCCCCAGCTACTGGTGGAACGGCGATCGTTATCTCGGCCCCGCGGTGCTGCTGCAGGCCTATCGCTGGATCGCCGATTCCCGCGACGAGGCGACCGGCGAACGCCTGGACGCGCTCGAGGATCCGTTCCGCCTCTATCGCTGCCACACCATCATGAACTGCACCAAGACCTGCCCCAAAGGCCTCAACCCCGCCCGCGCCATCGCCGAGATCAAGAAGCTGATGGTGGCGCGGCAGGCCTAGGCGCGCGATCTGCCTCCCGTGATTTGCCCCCACCCTAACCCTCCCCCACATGCGTGGGGGAGGGAACCGAAGCTTCGTGCTCGTGCTCCCTCCCTCGCGAAAGCGGGGGAGGGCCGGGGTGGGGGCCTCGATCCACCGATACCGCTGTGAGATGACTCCCGCCTCACCGCCATCCGCCACCGATTGGCGCATCGTCTGGCTCACGGTCGCCGCCGGCGTGGTCGCCGCCTTTCAGATCGGCAAGGTGCCGGCGGCGTTGCCGGTCCTCCGCGAGGAATTCGCCCTCGGTCTCGTCGGCGCCGGCTGGGTGCTGTCGATCTTCAATGTCATCGGCGTCTTCGGCGGCATGGTGCTGGGGGCCTTCATCGACCGCGCCGGCCACCGCCGCATGATCATCGCCGGCCTCCTGCTCATCGCGCTCGCCGGCGTCTTGGGCGCGCTGGCCCCGGCTGCGCCGCTCTTGTTCGCCGGCCGCTGCCTCGAAGGGCTCGGCTTCACCATTGTCGTCGTCGGCGGTCCGGGCGTGCTGGTGCGCGCGGCCACGCCCCGCGACCTCCGCCTCGCCTTCGGCCTCTGGGGCAGCTACATGCCGACGGGCATGGCGAGCATGCTGGTGGCCTCGCCCGCCCTCATCGACCTTATCGGCTGGCGCGGCCTGTGGCTCGTCAATGCCGCGCTGATGACGATCTTTGCCATCGTGCTTGCGGCCTCGACTCGCGGCCTCGGCCGCGGCGGCAGTACGGCGGATTGGTCCGGCCTGGCGCTCACCTTGAAGGCGCGCGGGCCCTGGCTTCTGGCCCTCGGCTTTGCCGCCTATACCCTGCAATTCCTCGCCGTCATGGGCTTCCTTCCGATCATCCTCGCCGACGAGGCCGGCGCCTCACCGGCTCTCGCCGCGGCGCTGACCGCGCTCGCGGTCGCCGTCAACGTGATCGGCACCTTGCTGGGCGGCTGGCTCCTCTACCATCACTGGCCGCGTTGGCAGCTGATCGCCGGCACGTCGGTGCTGATGGCGGTTGCCGCCCTGGCGATCTACTCACCCTTCCTCTCGGTCACCTGGCGTTATCTCGCCTGCCTTGCCTTCTCCGCCATCGGCGGCGTGCTGCCGACGGCAGTCCTCTCCGGCTCGGCCCCGCACGCGCCCCGGCCCAATCTCGTCGCCACCACCAACGGGCTCATCATGCAAGGCTCGAATCTGGGCCAGTCCCTGGGTCCGCCCGCGGTGGCCGCCCTGGCGACGGCGACGGGAAGCTGGACCTGGTCGCCCGCCGTGCTGATCGCCAGCGCCGCCGTCTCGATCCTCTTCGCGCTGGCGCTCCGGCGGCTGGAGAATGCTCCGGGGAGGACCCATTGAGTCCTCAGCCGCGCCTGTGGCATCGGTTGACTCGAACGTACCACAGATGGTACGTTCATTCCGACATTGCCGAATAATCGCCGCGAACGCTGGCTCCCCCGATGAAACGGGTCCCCGCAATCTTCTATCGGACGGAGGCCGGAAACGAGCCGGTCCGCGATTGGCTGAAGGCGATGAGTGCGGAAGATCGGCGGCGCATCGGCGAGGACATCAAGACGGCGGAGTTCGGCTGGCCGATCGGTATGCCGCTGTGTCGACCGATGGGCGCCGGATTGCATGAGGTGCGGACGGTTCTTTCCGGCAACCGGATTGCGCGCGTGTTCTTCTACATCGATCGACGTCAGCGCTTGGTGCTGCTGCACGGCATGGTTAAAAAGACGAGACGGACGATGACGGCAGATTTGAGCCTTACGCGATCGAATCAGCGCAAGCACGCAAGGAGCCTCGCATGAGAACGAAGCAGAAAGCGCGAGCGAAGAACTTTAGTGGTTCTTCCCTGGACAGCCTGCTCGCCGAGGAAGGCATCCTCGAGGAGGTCGAGGCCGCTGCCATCAAGCGGGTGATCGCTTGGCAGCTGATCGAGGCGATGCGGGCACAGCACATTACCAAGACTCGAATGGCCCGGCTGATGCGCACGAGCCGTTCGCAGCTCGACCGCCTTCTCGATCCGGAGAACCCGGCGGTTCACCTGGAAACGATCGCACGGGCTGCGCGCGTCGTCGGCAAGAAGATTCGCCTGCAAATGATCGATGCTGCCTGAGAGGGAGGTGCGTGCCGATGACCGCCTACATCGCCCTCTTGCGGAAAGATCCTGATACCGACTACGGCGTGGACTTCCCGGACTTTCCTGGATGCATCACCGCAGGGTCGACGCTCGAGCAGGCGCGAACGATGGCTGCCGAGGCGCTCGCCTTTCATGTTGAAGGCATGCTCGCCGATGGAGAGGCCTTGCCCGAGGCGAGCACGCTCGACCGGATCATGGCTGACCGGTTCAACCGCGATGCAGTTCCTTTTCTGGTCGAAGCGGCGCGCGAGGCGTTCAAGGCGTAGTCAGGTTGCCTTGCCGGCGCGCGCCTGGTTGAGGGCGAAGAGACGCGCCAGGATCTCGTCCTCGGAGAGATCGGCCGGCCAGCCATAGGCGGACGCCACCGCTTCGTCCAGCGCGCGGTGCAGGTTCGCAAGCCATGTCGGGCGCTGGTTGTAGAGATTGGTCAGGGTCCGTTTTTTGAGCTCGGCCGCCGCCTTCGTATCGACCGGCAGAATCCGATCGGGAAATCCCGGCACCACTTCGGGCTCGCGCCGCACCAGCTCGGGCGGATTCAGCCAGAGGTCAGGTTTTTCCACGAGGGCGCGTGCCGCTTCGGCGATGCGCTTCGCGCGTGGGTCGTCAGCGTATGCGACTGCGGGGACGTTCGGGGTCAATCCTTCTGGGAAAGGAAATGTACCAAAACACGATTGAGCGTTGTACGTCGGGTCATTCCCTTTGCCGTGCCATGAGCATGTCGCGAGGCTCCAAATCTCATGCAATTGGGAGTGCAGAACACCAAATGTCGTATCGTCATCTTTTGCAATTGCGTAAAGACGACTGTCGGGCATAACCGATCTATCTTGCCAAACAAATATCCGGTGTTTGGATACGCGGGGCGTGAGGATGAAGCGAGTGAGTGATCTTAGCGATTGTCGCATACCAGTCCGAGCTTCGACGAATCGCCACCACACCTGTCGATATGCTTCTCGACGGTTTTGCGCGCGCTCTGGCTGAACCTCACGCCGTACATGTTCAAAGGGCGCTTCGTAGAGTGCCGCTGTCGATTCGGCCATGTCAGTGCCAAAGTCGACAATCCATTTGTCTGATGGCCGACGAACTAAATCCATTCCGTTCACCCACGGTCTCACCACATCACTGTTCGGCCGGGCATTTGGGTTTTTTGGGAGAAGAAGCCAACGGCGCGCTATATCTCCGGGCACATCAAATGCCCCGCCTTTCGTCGTTCCCATGAAAATAAACTTGTCATTTCCATCGATGGGTACCGTCATCGTAAGATCTATTGCATTGCCGCCGGCAGAACTCGACAAATCAGCATAGATTTCGTCCACGAGCTTACCGTCGACGTGCGCTTGATCCCCGCATTGCTTTGGCGCAACGCAAATCATTGAGACACGAACAGCAGCCCCGTCCAGCACCCAAGGCTCATCTGACCACGCCTCGAAGATGAAGCCCGTGTCGCGAACACGCTCAAGTACCTTGCGGTTGGCTCCCTGACGGATTGCTTGAGTTGCGACAAGACCAGCGCGCTTAGTTACGCCCGACTCAATCGCGCTTCGCGCCTTCTCGAACCAATAGCAGACGAGATCCACACCGGCCGGTACGCGCCCGTCGAAGGCTTCTCGCACCCGTGTAGCCGCAGCCTCTCCCATCGCCGCGATCATCCGCTTGTTGCCGACGAAGGGCGGGTTGCCGACGATGAACTCCGCTTCCGGCCATTCGGCTTCGCTGCCGTCCCCGCTGACGAGCGCGTCTCGGCACGCGATCTGATCGAGCGGCCGGAGGATCGGCGTGCGGTTGAGGCCATAGAAGTGGTCGAGCATCCACTGGATCTCGCCGATCCACACGGCAACTCGTGCGAGCTCTGCTGCGAATGGATTGATCTCGATTCCAAACAGAGCCTCGGGGCCGATTCTCGGTTCCTGATGCGGCATGGCGAGCGCACGCGCCTCGTTGATGACCTTGTGCTCCAGCTCCTTGAGGCCGCGGAGAGCCAAATAGAGGAAATTGCCGGAGCCGCAGGCGGGGTCGAGCACGCGCACACGGGCCAAGCGGTCACGGAACTTCGCGAACACGTCTCGGGCTTGGCTCACGAGCTTTGTCGCAGCTCCGGAGCTTTTCGCCGCTTTCGTCTTGCGCTGAAGATCCTCGATCTCCGCCTTGACGACCTCCCACTCTGCGTGGAGCGGACGCAAAATCACCGGCTCGACGATCTTCATGATCGTGCCGGGATCGGTATAGAACTTGCCCAGCTCCTTGCGCTTATTGGGATTGAGGCCACGCTCGAACAAGGTGCCGAAGATCGACGGCTCGATATGGCTCCAGTCGAGATCCGAAGCGTCGAGGACGAGCTTGATGTCCGCGAGCCGCAGCGGCAGCGCCTCATCGTCGTCGAATAGCTTGCCGTTGAACCATTTGATGCGGTCGGTGCCGAACCAGCCGCCGCCCTGGGTGCCCATGGCCTTGAACAGCTCGCGCGCCCGGCCCTCGAACTGCTCGGCCTCGTAGCGGCAGCTCTCCAGGAGCCGGGACACGAGCTTGCCCGGCAGCAAGCCGATGTCCTCGGCGAACATGCAGAACAGCAGCCGATGGACGAAATGCGCTACGCGCTCCGCATCGTAACCGCGCTCGCGAAGCTGCTCGGCGAGCTCGGCAAAGCGCGTGGCGGCGGCCTCGGTCAGCGTTTCCCGTGTCAGGTCCGGCTTGAGCGAGTTCGGATCCTTGAAGGCGAGCCGAAGCCAGCGGAGATTCTCCGGCGCGCGCATTTCGGCCAAGCGGAAGCGCTGGACGACCCGCGGCGTGTTGGTGAAGCTGGTGTAGATGGCGAATCGTTTGGTATCGCAGACGATGAGCAGCGGCGGATTGTCGAGATCCGGCGCATACTCCGCGAGCTGCGCATAGGCCTTGGTGAGATCGGCGCCGGGCCCCTTGTATTCGACGGCGAAATGCCCGCGCTTCCAGACGTCGACGAAGCCGGCGCTGCCGACGGTCTTGGTCACATGCTTCTGGAAGCAGTAGTCGACCCCGTCGGCATCGACCTCGGTCGGGGCCTTCTCGCCAAGAACGGCGCACAGATCAATGAAGTGCGACTGGTAGGCGGCCGTCTCCTTGAGTTCAGATAGCCGCCACTTCTCGATGAATTCTTCGAGATCCAACCAACCCCCCATGCCGCGATACAAGCATAGATGGCAGCCGCGTTAGCCGCCAGCCTGACGGGCTACTCGACAGGCTCGGGCGGATCCATCGGATAGTGCTCCGCCTCATAGGCGTCGATGAGCGTCGCCAAGGCGTTCAAGCGATCGCCGTCTGGCGTTCCGCTCTTGCTTCCCCAAAGGCGCCCGGCCTCAGCCAGCGCCCTTTCATACTGCGACTTCGCGCGAATCGGTCTCAGGTCAGCCATCGTCCTGGTCTCCGACGACATTCTACCAGCATTCATCCGCCGCTTCCCCGCCCCCTCCGTGCGGCGCTAAGCTATAGACGAACAGCGCAAATCCGGGAGCGGCACCCCATGCAGCTCAGCGATGCCCAATTGAAGCAATTCGACGAGGAAGGCTACGTCTTCCTGGCGAACCTGTTCCGGCCGGAGGAGGTGGCGATCCTCAAAGCCGAGGTGCCGGCGCTGTTTGCCGAGCGCCGGCAGGAGAATGTGCGGGAGCGGACCGGCGACGTGGTGCGCACCAGCTTCGCCGCCCACACCTACAACCCGGTCTACGGCGCGCTCGCCCGCCATCCGCGCCTCGTCGGTCCAGCCATGCAGATGCTGGCCGGTCCGATCTACATCCATCAGTTCAAGATCAACGGCAAGGCCGCCTTCGACGGCGACGTCTGGCAGTGGCACCAGGATTACGGCACCTGGGCCGCCGACGACGACATGCCGGCGCCGCGGGCGATGAACCTCGCACTCTTCCTGGACGAGGTGAACGAGTTCAACGGCCCGCTCATGTTCATCCCGAAGAGCCACCGGGTCGGCAAGCTGCCGGCGGGCCACGACGTCACCACCACCAGCTATCCCTTATGGACCATCGAGCAGGCGACCATTCGCCGTCTCGTCGCCGAGGGCGGCATCGTCGCCCCCAAGGGCCCCGCCGGGTCCGGCCTCTTCTTCCATTGCAATCTGGTGCATGGCTCGACCAGCAATATGAGCCCCTGGGATCGGCTGATCGTCTACATCTCCGCCAACCGCACCGACAACGCGATCCGCCGCTTCAAGCGGCCGGAGCACATCGCCCATCGCGACTTCCGGCCGATCCTGGCCTTGGGAGACGATTGCTTGACGCAATTTGCGGCCAAGCCCGCCGCGGCGGAGTAAGGCCATGAACCTCCATCGCATGCTCATGGAGCGCGACGCGGCGAAGCGGAAGCTGCGCGTCGGCCTCATCGGCGCCGGCAAGTTCGGCTCGATGTTCCTGGCCCAGGTGCTGACCACGCCCGGCCTGCACCTCGTCGGCATCGCCGATTTGAGCAGCAGCCGGGCCGCGGCGGCGCTGGCGCGGGTGGGCTGGCCGAAGGAGCGCACCCAGGCCAAGAGCTTTGCCGATGCGCTCGCCCACGGCACCACGCATCTCTGCGAGGACGCCGATGCGCTCATCAAGGCCGAGCCCATCGAGATCGTGATCGATGCGACCGGCAGCCCGCCCGCCGGCATTCGCCATGCGCTGGCCTGCGCCGGCGCCGGCAAGCATATCGTCATGGTCAATGTCGAAGCCGATGCGCTGGCCGGGCCGAAGCTGGCCGAGGCAGCCAGGCGCGCCGGAATCGTCTACAGCCTCGCCTATGGCGACCAGCCCGCCCTCATCGCCGAGATGGTGGACTGGGCCAGAGCGTCGGGCTTCCGCGTGGTGGCCGCCGGCAAGGGCACCAAGTATCTCCCCGCCTATCACGCCTCCACGCCCGACACGGTGTGGGGCCACTATGGATTCACCCCCGAGCAGGTGGCCGCCGGCGACTTCAACGCGCAGATGTTCAACTCCTTCCTCGACGGCACCAAGTCGGCGATCGAGATGGCGGCAGTAGCAAATTCAACCGGCTTGGCCGCACCCGAGGAAGGCTTGGGCTTCCCGCCCTGCGGCGTCGATGCGCTGGCGCAAGTGCTGCGCCCGCGCGCGGCCGGAGGCAGCCTCGAGCATGACGGCCAGGTCGAGGTCATCTCCTCGCTCGAGCGCGACGGCAGGCCGGTTGAGCGCGATCTCCGCTGGGGCGTCTATGTCGTCTTCGAGGGTGCCAGCGCTTATGTGCAGGACTGCTTCAAGCAGTACGGGCTGGTGACCGACAGCTCCGGGCGCTACACCGCGCTCTACAAGCCCTTCCATCTCATTGGTCTCGAGCTCGCCATCAGCGTCGCCTCGGCCGGCTTGCGCGGCGAACCCACCGGCCAGCCCACGGGGTTCCGCGCCGATGCGGTGGCCACTGCCAAGCGCGACCTCAAGGCCGGCGACACGCTTGACGGCGAGGGCGGCTACACGGTCTGGGGCAAGCTCATGCCGGCGTCCCGCTCGCTCGCCTTGGGCGCGCTGCCGATCGGGCTCGCCCATGGCCTCAAGCTGACCCGGCCGGTCGCCGCCGGCAGCACCCTCGCCTGGGCCGATGTCGCCGTCGGCGAAGCGAAGGCACCGCTCGCCGCCGCCATCGCCTTTCGCCGCGCCATGGAGGAGGAGGCCCGCCTCTCCTCGACCACGGCACGCGCCGCGGAATGACCGGAACCCTGGTCGTCACCGGCGGCAGCCGCGGCATCGGCGCCGCCACCGCGCTGATCGCCGCCAAGCAGGGCTGGGCGGTCGCCGTCAACTACAATGCGAGCGCCAACGCCGCCGAGACCTTGGTGCTCCGCATCAAGGAGGAGGGCGGCCGGGCGCTCGCGGTCAAGGCCGACATGGCGCGGGAGGCCGACATCGTCTCCCTCTTCGAGACGGCCGAACGCGGGCTCGGTCCGCTGGGCGGGCTCGTCAACAATGCCGGGGTCACCGGCCCCATGAGCCGCGTGGATGGAGTCGACGGAGCCATGCTGGCAGAGCTCATGGCGATCAACGTGGTCGCCCCCTTTCTCGCCGCCGGCGAAGCGGTGCGTCGGCTGTCGACGGCAAAGGGCGGCAAGGGCGGAGCAATCGTGAATGTGTCCTCGGCCGCCGCCCGGCTCGGCGGCCCGGGTGAATGGGTGCACTACGCCGCCTCGAAAGGCGCCATCGATACCTTCACAATCGGGCTGGCCAAGGAGGTGGCCGCCGAGGGCATCCGCGTGAACGCGGTCCGCCCCGGGCTGATCGAGACCGAAATCCATGCCAGCGCCGGCGACCCGAACCGGCTCCAGCGGCTGGCGCCCCTGGTGCCGATGCGCCGCGCCGGAACGCCCGAGGAGGTGGCGGAAACCATCGTCTGGCTGCTGTCGCCGGCCTCCTCCTACCTGACCGGCGCGCTCATCGACGTGTCCGGCGGGCGCTAGATTCAATCGATTGGTGGCCCGCCTATCCCTGAAATTCGCTGACGATTTTCGGGGGTGGGACACGAGCGGCCCTTCACCAATGCCCGGCTTTCCGCTATAGGCGAGCCCGATGCAAGCAACCAATGACCACGCCGCCGGACCGTTCGCCGTCTGGCAGGCGCAGGTAAGGGCGGGTGGGCTCCACGCCGACACGGCGCAGGAAGAGGCCGCCCGTCGCCTCGACCGGCTGCACCAGAACCTCATCGGCTACACGCCCGCCGCCGCCCAATCGGGCTGGCGTCAAAGCCTCCATCTCGGCAAGCGTCCGGCGAGCGTGCCGTCCGGCGTCTATCTCCATGGCGGCGTCGGCCGCGGCAAATCCATGCTCATGGATCTGTTCTTCGCCGGCGCCACCGTGGCCAAGAAGCGGCGGGTGCATTTCCACGAATTCATGCAGGAGGCGCATCAGCGCATCCACGCCTGGCGCCAGACCAACAAGGTGAGCAAGACCTCCGAGCCGATCCGGCCCTTGGCCCGCACCATCGCCGACGAGGCCTCGCTGCTCTGCTTCGATGAGTTCCAGGTGCAGGACATCGCCGATGCGATGATCCTCGGCCGGCTCTTCTATGCTCTCTTCGAAGTGGGCGTGGTGGTGGTCGCCACCTCCAATCTGCAGCCGGACGATCTCTACAAGGATGGCCTGCAGCGCGAGCTGTTCCTACCTTTCATCGGCCTATTGAAGCAACGACTGGAAGTCTTCGGCCTCGATGACGGGCGCGACTACCGCCTCCAGCGCATCGCCGGCCAGCGCGTCTTCCACACGCCCTTGGGGGCCGACTCCGCCCAAGCCTTGGATCGTGCCTTCCAGACGATGGCCGACGGCCAGCGCCCCGGCCCGGAGACGCTTACCGTCATGGGCCGGGCGCTGGCGGTGCCGCTGGCGGCGCGCGGCGTCGCCCGCTTCGGCTTCCAGGATCTCTGCGGCGCAGCCCTCGGCCCCGGCGACTACCTCGCCATCGCAAGGCACTATCACACCGTCGTGCTCGCCGACATCCCGCTGCTGTCGCCGGAGAAGCGCGACGAAGCAAAACGCTTCGTCACCCTCATCGACACGCTCTATGAGCGCCGCGCCAAGCTGATCGCGTCGGCCGCCGTGCCGCCCGACGCGCTCTATCCCTTAGGCGATGGCACCTTCGAGTTCCGCCGCACCGTCTCGCGCCTCAACGAAATGCAATCGGCGGATTACCTCGAGCTGCCGCACCTGGCCTGAGCTAACGGGTGAGCTGCGCCAACGCGCCGGGATGGCGCCGGTGATGCTGCAGAAACACTTCGACCAAACGCTCGCAACCGGCCTGATCCACGGCATCGAAGCGCGCCGTCCGCGGACTGTCGAGGTCGAGCACGCCGATGAGCTCGCCCGCCTCGATCAGCGGCACGACCAGCTCGGCATTGGAAGCGGAATCGCAAGCGATGTGGCCGGGGAAGGCATGCACGTCCTCGACCATGACCGAACGCCGGCGCTCCGCTGCCGTGCCGCACACGCCCTTGCCGAGGGCGATGCGGATGCAGGCAGGCTTGCCCTGGAAGGGCCCGAGCACCAGCGTGCCTGCCTTCATGAAATAGAACCCGGCCCAGTTGAGCTCCGGCAGCCCATGATAGACGAGTGCCGCCATGTTCGCCGCATTGGCGATGGCATCGCCCTCGCCTTCCATCACCGCGGCAAGCTGGCGGGCGAGATCGCCATAGAGCGACGTCTTGTTGCCGGCCTCGGATGCTTTCAGCGCGAACATCCCGTGTCCCTCGATCGATGCAGTGGCTGGGTCATTCTAGCCCAGGATTAGTCGCGCGAAACCAGCGTGGGTGGCATCGGTCTCAGGCTTGCATCAATGCACATCGGTCCAGGGACTTCTACGCCGGTCGTAGGACGGATCGTTGTCGTCGAGGCGGCGTCGGAACTTGCTGCCCCCGAGCCGGATCAACAGAAGGGCAATGAGGACTAGGAAGCCGACGAGATAGACCGTGTCCATCGCAGCGGTTCCTGTGAGGCTTCTCTCACCCTGCCACGGTCGCAGCCTTCGGTGCGGTGGCGGCGACCAAGCCCAGGACCGAGCCGGGGTTCATGCTGTCGACCATGGATGAGGGGATGAGGATGGTGGCGCCGCGCTCCTTGGTGGTTTCGTAGATGATGTTCATGGCGCGGAGCTGGAGCGCGATCGGATTGCTGCCGTAGAGCACCGCCGCATCGACGAATTTCTGCGCCACCAGCACCTCCGAGGAACCGAGGATGACGCGGGCCTCCTTTTCCCGCTCGGCTTGCGCCTGGCGGCTCATGGCGTCCTGCAGCCCGGCCGGGATGCGCACGTCGCGGATCTCGACCGAGATCACCGCGACACCCCATTCGGCGATCTTGTGGCCGATCACCTCCTTCAGCTGCTCATCCGCCTGCTTGCGCTCGGACAACAGCGCCGAAAGCGGCGAGGCGCCGATCATCTCGCGCAGCGACGTCTGCGAGACCCTGATGATGGCGCCGGCATAGTCCGCGATCTCGAGGGCGGCGCGTTCGGCGTCGTGCACCTGCCAGAAGACGATGGCATCGACATTGACCGGCACCGTGTCCTTGGTCAGCGTCTGCTCGGCGTTGAACTCGATGGTTTGGATGCGCTGGTCGATCCTGATCGCCACCGCATCGACGAAGGGCACGATGAGGAAGAGCCCGGGTCCGCGGATCGCGTAGAGCTTGCCCAAGCGCAAGACGATCGCCTTCTCCCATTGGTTGGCGATCATCAGCGAGAGCGGGACGAGCCAGGCCAGCACCAGCAGAAGCCCGGCCAGGACATAGGCCGACGAAGCGCCCAGATAGTAGCCGAGACCGCCCGCGGCCGGGGCCGCCAGCAGCAAGAGGGAGGCGAGCACGCGGGCCAGCGGGTTCGTCCCCCGTGGGATCAATCCTCTCATTGTCCACCTGCCTTTTTCGCTGCGATGTCGATGATGCGCCGCCCGAGCCTGGCCGGATCGACGCCCAGGGCGGCGGCGCCGGCGATCGCTTGATGGGCAAGGTCGTTCAGCCTTGCGGCTTCCCGGATCGGATCGAGCGGCGGCGGTCGCTCGGCGACGAAGCTTCCCCGCGCCCGCAAGATGGTGATGGCACCCGCCCGCTCGAGCTCGTCATAGGCGTGGCGCACCGTGTTGAGATCGACCCGGAGTGCGACGGCGACCTGGCGCATGGTCGGCATCTGCTGGCCCGGCTGCATGCGGCCGGCGCCGATCGCCCGCAGCATCTGCTCGCGGATCTGCACATAGATCGGCACGCCGCTGCTCTCCAGCCGGAAGGTGTCGAGAATTTGCTGGTCTGTATGCATACATGCATACAGTGAGCTCAAACTTATGCATTGACAAATCGAAATCCATCGATGTATTGTTGGATGCATAACACCGAGGAGTTTCCCAGTGACTACGCCCGCTTCGCGCATCGCCATCATCGGCGCCGGTCCCATCGGTCTGGCTGCGGCCGCGCATGTGCTCGCCACGGGCGGCCGGCCGATCGTGCTGGAGCGCGGGCGAGCGAGTGGCGCCTCGGTCAGGGATTGGAGTCATGTCCGCATCTTCTCGCCCTGGTCCTACAACATCGATCCGGTGGCGCGTCGCCTGCTCCTCGCCTCGGGTTGGCGGGAGCCGCATGCCGAGGATTTTCCGACCGGCGGCGAGCTGGTGCGGCACTATCTCGAGCCGCTGTCGAAGCTGCCGGCGCTGGCAACCCATCTCCGCTTCGGCCATGAGGTCACCGCCGTCGCCCGCCGGGGCGTCGATAAGCTGAAGACGCAGGGCCGCGGCGAACGCCCGTTCACGTTGCGCGTGCGGCGGCAAGATGGGGCCGAGGAAGAGATCGAGGCGGACGCCGTCATCGATGCCAGCGGCACCTGGACCGAGCCCAGCCCGCTCGGCGGCGACGGTTTGCCCGCGATCGGCGAGGATCGGCTGAAGCAGCGGCTCAGCTACGGCATTCCCGATGTGCTCGGCGCCGATCGCCGGCGCTATGCCGGCAAATCCGTTGCCGTTGCCGGCGCCGGACATTCGGCTATCGGCACGCTGGTCGATCTGGCAACGCTCGCCAAGGAGGAGGGCAGCGGACGCATTCGCTGGCTCATCCGCAGCGCCAATCCGACGCGCGCCTATGGCGGCGGCGACGCCGACGCGCTCCCAGAGCGGGGCGCGCTGGGCAGCCAGATCCGTCTTCTGGTCGAGGCAGGTCAGGTCGAGCTGGTGCCGTCGTTCCGGGTCGAGAAGGTCGACGCGGCGGGCGATGGTCTGGCGCTGACAAGCGCCGACGGCCGGCGCATCGACGCCGATCGCGTGGTGGTCGCGACCGGCTTTCGCCCGGCCTTGTCCTTCCTCTCCGAGCTGCGCCTGGCGCTCGATCCGGCCCTGGAATGCCCGTCGGCGTTGGCGCCGCTCATCGATCCCAATGTCCATAGCTGCGGCACCGTGCCGCCGCACGGCGCCGACGTGCTCGGCCATCCGGAGCCGGGCTTCTTCGTCGTCGGCATGAAGAGCTATGGCCGGGCGCCGACCTTCCTCATGCGCACGGGCTATGAGCAGGTGCGCTCGGTGGTGGCGCATATCATGGGCGACCACGAAGCCGCCCGGCGCGTGGAGCTCACCTTGCCGGCGACCGGCGTCTGCTCCGGCCCGGCGCCGAAGGCGGAGGCGGCGGGCTGCTGCGCGCCCAGCTGCTGCGATGCCGGCGCCGCGGTCGAGGCCACGCCGTCGAAGGTGCTGGAGCCGGCGCAATGACCGGCCCGCACGCCGCCGCCGATCTCGCCTTCAAGGCGCTGTCGGATCCGATCCGGCTCAAGATCCTCGACTATCTGATGACCGCCGATCGTAGCTGCTGCGCCGTTCCCGGCCATGTCTGCGCCTGCGACATCGAGAAGATCGCCCAACTGTCGCAGCCGACGGTGAGCCATCACATGAAATGCCTGCAGCAGGCCGGCCTGGTTGCGGCCAAGAAGTCCGGCCGCTGGATGTATTACAGCCTGTCGCGCGCGGCCTTCGCCGAGCTCCAGCGCTATCTCGCGCCCTTCGCCGACGACACGCCCACGGACGGCACGACCGCTCGGGCAGCCTGAGCCGGGCGGGTGGTTTCCGGCGCCGCTTCGATCCACGGGCCTCAGCCGAAGGAGCCGCACCGAATCCGTGTCGTCTCCGTTCTCGGCGCCGGCCAGATCCTGGCCTGGGGCTCCTCCTACTATCTCGTGGCGGTCTTGGCGAAGCCGATCGGAGAGACGATGGGCTGGCCACCTGGCTGGATCGTCGGAGGTCTCTCCCTCGGCCTGTTGACCTCCGGACTGATCTCGCCCCGCGTCGGCCGCACCATCGAGCGATGGGGCGGCCGGCCGGTACTCGCGTTCAGCGCCCTTCTGCTCGCGATCGGTCTTGTCGGCCTGTCGCTTTCGACGCATATCGCTTTCTACGTCGGCGCTTGGCTTGTCGTGGGTCTGGGCATGGGCGCCGGCCTCTACGATGCCGCTTTTGCGACCCTCGGCCGGATCTATGGCGAGACCGCACGGAGTGCGATCGCCGCCTTGACCCTGTGGGGCGGCTTCGCCAGCACGGTGTGCTGGCCTCTGAGCGCGTTCCTCGCCAATCACTTTGGCTGGCGCGGCGCCTGCCTCGTCTACGCGGCGCTGCTTTTCTTCTTGGTGATGCCGTCCTACCTCTTCCTGCTGCCGCGCGAAGCGGAACGCCCGAACCGGCCCGTGGCAAAGGCATCAGCCATTGCCGGCGACACACCGCCCGGTGCGAGGGCGAGTGGCGCCGATGCAGCCGTGCTGTTCGTGCTGCTCGCCCTATCGCTCACGCTCAGCTACACGATCTCCTCGGTCATCAGCGTGCATCTGCTCACGATCCTCGAAGGAAGCGGCATCGCGTTCTCTGCCGCGGTGGCGCTGGGCGCGATCGTGGGGCCCGCGCAGGTTGGCGCGCGGCTCATCGAGATGCTGATCGGCCGCTACCATCACCCGATCTGGACCATGATCGCATCCGCCCTCTTCATGTCCACTGGCCTGGCGATTCTGGCCCTCGGCCTGCCCCTCCTGGCCTTGGGGTTGGTGATCTACGGCGCCGGCATCGGCATCGAGTCAATCGCGCGCGGTACCGTGCCGCTGGCGCTCTTCGGCGCGGAAGGATATGCGGGCCTCATGGGTCGGCTGGCAATGCCAAGCCTGATTGCCCAGTCGATCTCGCCGACTATCGGCGCCTTCCTGCTGCAGCAGGAAGGCGCGGACGTGCTGCTGGCGGCCCTGACCGCTCTGGCGGTCTTCAAGGTTGCGCTGGTCGTGAGCCTATGGTGGCGCCATCGCTCGTCGGCGAACGCGAGGCCTGCGGCATAGATCCCCGCGGTTCGCTCGCCGCGGCATCGGCGGAAAGCCGCTTCGACAAGAAGATCACGATGAGCGTCGCCAGGATTTGCGCGGCGATGAAGCCCGGAGCGTCGGCCGGACGGATGCCGGAGAAGGTGTCGGTGAGGGAGCGGCCAATGGTCACCGCCGGGTTTGCGAAAGAGGTGGAGGCGGTGAACCAATAAGCTGCCGCGATGGTGCAGGCGACGACGGCGGGAACCGAAGGCGGCCGGTATCGCGCGGAAAGACAGATGGCCGCCAGGAGCCCGACCGTGGCCACGATCTCGCTCCCCATCATCGCAAGCCCGCCGCGATCATGGGTCGAGGGGACGAAGACGGGCAGCTCGAACATGAGATGGGCTGCGGCCACACCGATCAGCGCGCCCACGATCTGCGCCAGCACATAGGCCGGCACCTCGCTCCAGGGGAGCTCGCGGCGCACCGCCATGAAGCAGGTGACGGCGGGGTTGAAATGCGCACCCGACACCGGCCCGAGGCAGACGATGAGCGCAAACAGCGCCGCCGCCGTCGCCGCCGTGTTGGCGAGCAGCGCCACCGCCGCATTTCCCGCCGCCAGGCGCTCGCCCATGATCCCGGAGCCGACGATGGCCGCGAGCAAAAAGGCCGTGCCGACGCCCTCGGCAAGGACACGGATTCTCAGGCTGAGCTCGCTCATGGATGCCGCTCAAGCCTCTATGCGGTTCTTGCCGATGGCGTCCAGCTCGCGCTTGAGCTTGAGGCGATCGAGGGAGTCGACGCGGAGGCTGGTGAAGATCTTGATGCGCGCGTCGAGCTCGAGCCAGGCCCGATGGAATGCCTTCCGCTTCTGCTCGTCGCTTCCGGCGACCGCGGCCGGATCCGGCATGCCCCAATGGGCGGTCATCGGCTGACCCGGCCAGATTGGGCAAACCTCGCCTGCGGCCTGATCGCAGACGGTGAAGACGAAATCCATTACCGGCGCATCTGGTGCGGCGAACTCATCCCAGGGCTTGCTGCGCAATCCGTCGCCGGAAAGCCCCATCCGCCGGATCTGCGCCAAGGCCATGGGATGCACCGCGCCGCGTGGATGGCTGCCGGCGCTGTAGCCCTGAAACCGCCCCTTGCCCCAATGGTTCAGCAGAACCTCGGCCATGATGCTGCGCGCGGAATTGCCGGTGCAGAGAAACAGCGCGTTGTAGATCTTGCTGCTCATGGGCACGGGCGATCGGGAGGAGGGCAAGCCAGCGAGGCGACCAGCGAGCCGCAGATCTCGGGACGCCCTTGGCAGCAGTCCCGGGTGAGGAAGCCGAGCAGCGCCCGCATGCCGTCAAAATCGGCGACATAGATGAGCCTGCGGGATTCGCGCCGAAAGCTGACCAGCCCGGCATGGCGAAGCTGGGTCAGATGAAACGACAAGGTCGCCGGCGGGGTGCCGAGCCGCTCGGCGATCGCGCCCGCGGCCAAACCGGCCGGCCCTTGCTTCACCAGAAGCCGGAAGACGCCGAGACGCGTCTCCTGGGCGAGGGATGCCAAGGCGGCGACCGCGTTTTCTATTTCCATCTTTCGATAATAATCAAAATATATTGCAGGACAATGACAATTGCCGCCCTTTCAGCGGTCAGCCGGTGCGATGCCCGAGCACGATGACGGCCGCCCCGATGATGGACAGGCTCACGCCGGCCAGGTCCCACCGGTCCGGCACCGTGTCTTCGACGAGCCACAGCCAGACCAGCGAGGCGCCGATATAGATGCCGCCATAGGCAGCAAAGGCGCGGCCGGCGAACGCCACCTCGCTCCGGGTCAAGGTGAACGCGAACAGCACCAATACCACGACGCCGGCGGCGGCCCAGAAGGGCGAGCGGTCGAGGCGGAGCCAGGCCCAGAAGGCAAAGCAGCCGCTGATCTCGGCCAGCGCTGCGAAGAGATAGAGGCCGAGTGTGGTCATGGCTGTTCGCATCCTACGCGACAATCGCCGGCCGCGGCGCCATGGCGATTGCCGGCCCACGGATCACGCGATATATCCAATATGACATATCGCTTGGGGTCACCGATGCCGCGCACGCTGTCCTGCCCGTATTTCCGCAAGGCCGTTCTTTGGTGCATTCCCATCGGCGGCTTGGGCGGGCTCATCGGGCTCGGCGGCGGCGAGTTTCGCCTGCCGGTGCTGATGCAGGCGATCGGCTTCGAGGCCAAGGCCGCCATTCCCCTCAACCTCCTGGTGAGCCTGATCACGCTCGCCTTCGCCATGATCGTCAGGAGCCAAAGCATCGCGGTCGTCCAGATCGTCCCCTATCTGCCGGAGGTGGTGGGGCTGGCGCTCGGCGGCGCGGCCAGCGCCTTCTATGGCGCGGGCCTGGTCAGATCCATCAGCTCCAAGCGCCTGGTGCTCGTGATCGCGATCCTGCTGGCGGTCCTTGGTGCCCTCTTGATGACGGAAGCGGCCTCGCCCTTCCAGCGCCTGGACCTGCTGCCGGAAAGCCCGGCCGTCCGCCTTGGGGCGGGTGCCGGCATCGGCCTTGCCATCGGCCTCGTCAGCAGCATGCTGGGTGTCGCCGGCGGCGAATTGCTGATCCCGACGCTGATCTTCCTCTTCGGCGCCGACATCAAGACCGCGGGCTCGGCCAGCATCCTCATCTCCCTTGGGGTGGTGGCCATGGGCTTGTGGCGCTATTGGCGCTTGGACGCCATTCCCCGCTCCCGGGGTGCCCAGCGCATGACCCTGGCCATGAGTGCCGGCTCGATCCTGGGCGCCCTCATCGGCGGCTTGGCCGTCGCCTATGCGCCGATCGGGTTTCTCAAGCTTCTGCTGGGAATGGTGCTGATCGCGGCTGCCCTCAAGACCATGTTCGCCAATCGCTAACCGCCGCAAGAGGGCCTCCGCACCGGCCCAAACCCTTGCCCTTCCCGGCAAATCGGGGTACGAACGCGAACGTCTCCGGGGGCGCTTCCCAGGCCAACTCCAGTCAAGGTGAGCATCATGGCACGCAAGAAAATTGCGCTTGTCGGCGCCGGCAACATCGGCGGCACACTGGCGCTCCTGGCCGGGCTCAAGGATCTGGGCGACGTCGTCATGTTCGACGTGGTCGAGGGCATTCCCCAGGGCAAGGCGCTCGACATCCGCCAGGCCGGACCGATCGAGGACTTCGACGCCGCCATCACCGGCACCCAGAGCTATGCCGACATCAAGGGTGCGGACGTGGTCATCGTGACGGCCGGCATCGCCCGCAAGCCCGGCATGAGCCGCGACGATCTCATCGGCGTCAACACCAAGGTCGTGACCCAAGTGGCCCAGGGCATCAAGCAGCACTGCCCGAATGCCTTCGTCATCGTCATCACCAATCCCTTGGACGTGATGGTCTGGGTCATGCGCGAGCAGAGCGGGCTGCCCCATGCCCGGGTGGTCGGCATGGCCGGCGTGCTCGACTCCGCCCGCTTCCGCGCGTTCCTGGCCGAGGAGTTCAAGGTCTCGGTCGAGGACGTGACCGCCTTCGTCTTGGGCGGCCATGGCGACACCATGGTGCCGCTGGTGCGCTACTCGACGGTCGCCGGCATCCCCGTGCCCGACCTCATCAAGATGGGCTGGAGCACCCAGGAGCGCATCGACAAGATCGTGCAGCGCACCCGCGACGGCGGTGCGGAGATCGTGGGCTTGCTCAAGACCGGCTCGGCCTTCTATGCCCCGGCCGCGGCCGCGATCCAGATGGCGGAGAGCTACCTCAAGGACAAGAAGCGGGTGCTGCCCTGTGCGGCCAATCTGACCGGACAGTACGGCATCAAGGATCTCTATGTGGGCGTGCCGGTGGTGATCGGTGCCGGCGGCGTCGAACGCGTGGTCGAGATCGAGCTCAACGCCGAGGAGCGCAAGATGTTCGATCACTCGATCAATGCCGTGAAAGGGCTGATCGACGTCGTCAAGAAGCTGCCCGCCTCGGCGTCTTAAGAAATCATTCGGCACGCGCGTGCACGATGTCCTCTCTCCTTTGCTCTCCCCAGCAAAGCCCCCACCCCTTCCCTCCCCCAGCAAGGCTGGGGGAGGGTGAGGGAGGGGGCAAAGGCACTCCATGAACATTCACGAGTACCAGGCAAAGCAGCTCTTGGCGAAGTTCGGCGTGGCGGTGCCCCGGGGCGGTGTCGCCTACACGCCCGAGGAGGCGGAGAAGGTCGCCCGCGAGCTGGGCGGGCCGGTCTGGGTGGTGAAGGCGCAGATCCATGCCGGCGGCCGCGGCAAGGCCGGCGGCGTCAAGGTGGTGAAGTCGGTCGAGGATGTGCGCACCACCGCCGCCAAGCTCCTGGGTGCCACCTTGGTCACCAAGCAGACCGGACCCGCCGGCAAGGAAGTAAAGCGGGTCTATGTCGAGGAGGGCTGCGACATCAAGCGCGAGCTCTATCTCGGCATGCTGCTCGACCGTGCCGTCTCCCGCCTGGTGATGATGGCGTCCACCGAAGGCGGCATGGAGATCGAGGAAGTCGCCGCCAAGCAGCCGGAGAAGATCCTGCGCGTCGCCATCGATCCCGCGTCGGGCATCGAGCCCTTCCATGCCCGCAAGCTCGCCTTCGGCCTTGGGCTCCAGGGCAACCAGGTGGGCGCGGCGGTCAAGTTCATGCTCGGCATGTACCAGGCCTACACCAAGCTCGACTGCTCCATCGTCGAGATCAACCCCTTGGTGGTGACCGGCGCCGGCGCGGTGCTGGCGCTCGATGCGAAGATGAACTTCGACGACAACGCGCTTGACCGTCATAAGGACGTGGCCGAGCTCCGCGACGAGGACGAGGAAGACCCCTCCGAGCGCGAAGCCGCCAAGCACGGGCTCAACTACATCAAGCTCAACGGCAATATCGGCTGCATGGTCAACGGCGCCGGTCTCGCCATGGCGACCATGGACATCATCAAGCTCTATGGCGGCGAGCCGGCGAACTTCCTCGATGTCGGCGGCGGCGCCACCAAGGAGCGGGTGACCACCGCCTTCAAGCTCATCCTCTCCGACCCGAACGTCGAAGGCATCCTCGTCAACATCTTCGGCGGCATCATGCGCTGCGATGTCATCGCCGAGGGCGTGGTTGCGGCGGCCCGCGAGGTCAGCCTGCACGTGCCGCTGGTGGTGCGGCTCGAAGGTACCAATGTCGATCTCGGCAAGAAGATCCTGGCGAACTCCGGCCTTCCCATCATCTCCGGCGAGAATCTTGCGGACGCCGCGGAGAAGATGGTGAAGGCGGTGAAGGAGGCGGCCTGATGGCGGTCCTGGTCGACAAGAACACCAAGGTCATCTGCCAGGGCTTCACCGGCGCCCAGGGCACCTTCCACTCCGAGCAGGCGATCGCCTACGGCACCAAGATGGTGGGGGGTGTCACCCCCGGCAAAGGCGGCACCAAGCATCTGGGCCTGCCGGTGTTCGACACCGTGGCCGACGCGGTTGCCAAGACCGAGGCCGACGTCTCGGTCATCTACGTGCCGCCGCCCTTTGCCGGCGATGCCATCCTGGAGGCGATCGACGCCGGGATCCGGCTCGTCGTCTGCATCACCGAGGGCATCCCGGTTCTGGACATGCTGCCGGTCAAGCGCGTGCTCGCCGGCTCCAAGACCCGGCTCGTCGGACCGAATTGCCCGGGGGTGATCACCCCCGAGGAGTGCAAGATCGGCATCATGCCCGGCCACATCCATCGCCGCGGCAAGATCGGCATCGTCTCGCGCTCGGGCACGCTGACATACGAGGCGGTGGCGCAGACCACCGCTGCCGGCCTCGGCCAGACCACCTGCATCGGCATCGGCGGCGATCCGGTCAACGGCACGAATTTCATCGATTGCCTGGATCTCTTTCTCGGCGACAAGGAGACCCAGGGCATCGTCATGATCGGCGAGATCGGCGGCTCGGCCGAGGAGGATGCCGCCCTCTTCCTCAAGAAGAGCAAGGTCAAGAAGCCGGTCGTTGGCTTCATCGCCGGGCTGACCGCACCGCCGGGACGGCGCATGGGCCATGCCGGCGCCATCATCTCCGGCGGCAAGGGCGGGGCCGGCGACAAGATCGAGGCGATGCGCTCGGCCGGCATCACCGTTGCCGACTCCCCGGCGACCCTCGGCTCGTCCATGCTGAAGGTGATGAAGGGCTAGCCGCTCCGGTGGCCCTGCCCGGGACGCGGGGGGACGGTCGGGAAGCCGGCATGCGGCCAGTGCATGTAAGCGTGAAAGTCGCCGGCGAGGCGATATATTAGCAATGCATCACCAGGGCGGCGCGGGCGAACCCCACGCCGATGACGATCATGGCCGCTCCAAGCGAACCGACCTTCCTTAACGGCGCCAACGCGCCCTTCATCGCCGAGCTCTACTACCGCTACCTGGAGAATCCAGGTGCGGTCGATCCGAGCTGGCAGGAGTTCTTCCGGGGCTTGAGCGACGAGAAGGGCGCGGTCGAGGGCGATCTCCAGGGCGCCAGCTGGCGGCCGCGCACCGAGCGGATCATCAACGGCAGGGCGCAGCAGGAGGCGGGCGTGATCGGCGCCGGCGCCAGCGAGGCCGAGATCCGCCGGGCGGCCCTCGACACCGTGCGCGGCCGCCTGATCGTGCGGGCGCACCGGGAGCGCGGGCATTTCCTCGCCAATCTCGACCCCTTGGGGCTGGAGAAGCCGACCCCGCACCCCGAGCTGGAACCCTCGACCTACGGCTTCGGGCCGGAAGACATGGACCGGCGGATCTTCATCGGCGGTCCGCTCGGCATCGAGGTCGGCACCGTGGCGGAGATCTTCGCCGCTGGCCGGGCCACCTATTGCGGCCATGTCGGCGTGGAATACATGCACATCACCGACCCCGCTCGCCGCAACTGGATCCAGGACCGCATCGAGGGCGAGCGCAACCACACCGATTTCACCTCCAGGGGCAAGCGGGCGATCCTGGAGCGGCTGACCGCGGCCGAGATGTTCGAGAAGTTCCTCGGCATCAAATATGTCGGCACCAAGCGCTTCGGGCTCGACGGCGCCGAGAGCCTGATCCCGGCGCTCGAGCAGATCCTCAAGCGCGGCAGCCAGCTCGGTCTCAGAGAGGTGGTGCTCGGCATGCCGCATCGCGGCCGCTTGAACGTGCTCACCAACTTCATGAAGAAGCCGTTCAAGGCGCTGTTTTCGGAATTCCAGGGCAACCCGGCCACGCCCGAGGAGGTGCAGGGTTCTGGCGACGTCAAATACCATCTCGGCACCTCGTCGGACCGGGAGTTCGACGGCAACACCGTGCACCTCTCCTTGACCGCCAATCCCTCGCATCTGGAGGCGGTCAACCCGGTGGTCGAGGGCAAGGTCAGGGCCAAGCAGCAGCAATTGGGCGACAGCGAGCGGAAGGCGGTGATGCCGCTCCTGATGCACGGCGATGCCGCCTTCGCCGGCCAGGGTCTGGTGCCGGAGACCATCGGGCTCTCCGAGCTGCGCGGCTACAAAACCGGCGGCACCATGCACTTCATCGTCAACAACCAGATCGGCTTCACCACCTCGCCCCGCTTCTCGCGCTCTTCCCCCTACCCTTCCGATGTGGCGAAGATGGTCGATGCGCCGATTCTCCACGTGAACGGCGATGATCCGGAATCTGTCGTCCATGTCGCCCGCATCGCCACCGAGTATCGCCAGCAATTCGGCTCCGATGTGGTCATCGACATGTTCTGCTATCGCCGCTTCGGCCACAACGAGGGCGACGAGCCCTCCTTCACCCAGCCTCTGATGTACCGGGCGATCGCGGGTCACCCGACCACGCGCGAGATCTACGCCAAGCGGCTGGTCGATGAAGGCACCATGACCCAGGAGGAGGCGGACAAGATGTCCGCCGACTTCCGCCACTCCCTCGAGCTCGAATTCGAGGCCGCCACCAGCTACAAACCCAACAAGGCCGATTGGCTCGAGGGCAAGTGGGCGGGCTTCGAGGTCGCCTCGGGCGACGAGCGCCGCGGCGAGACCGCGGTCAAGATCGAGACCCTGAAGGAGATCGGCAGCAAGCTCGCGCACTATCCCGAAGGCTTCCACATCCACCCGAAGCTGGTGCGCCAGCTCGAGGCGAAGCGGCGCATGTTCGAGACCGGCGAAGGGATCGACTGGGCGACCGGCGAAGCCTTGGCCTTCGGTGCGCTCCTCATCGAAGGCAATCCGGTCCGGCTCTCGGGCCAGGATTCCGGCCGCGGCACCTTCAGCCAGCGCCACGCCATCCTCGTCGACCAGGTGACCGAGGACCGCTACGTGCCGCTCGCCGATCTCAAGCCGGACCAGGCGAAGTTCGAGGTCATCGACAGCCCGCTCTCGGAAGCGGGCGTGCTCGGCTTCGAATACGGCTACACCCTGGCCGAGCCCAACGCGCTCGTCCTCTGGGAGGCGCAGTTCGGCGACTTCGCCAATGGCGCGCAGATGATCATCGATCAGTTCATCGCCTGCGGCGAGATCAAGTGGCTGCGCATGTCGGGCCTGGTCATGCTGTTGCCGCACGGCTATGAGGGCGCCGGGCCCGAGCACTCCTCGGCCCGGCTCGAGCGCTATCTGCAGCTCTGCGGCGAGGACAACATGCAAGTGGTGAATATCACCACCCCCGCCAACTATTTCCATGCGCTCCGCCGCCAGCTTCGCCGCGCGTTCCGCAAGCCGCTCATCGTGATGGCGCCGAAGTCGCTCTTGCGGCACAAGCTCGCGGTCTCGAAGCTGGCCGAGATGCAGACCGGCACCACCTTCCACCGGGTGCTCTGGGACGACGCGCAGCAGCTACCCGACGAGAAGATCAAGCGGGTGGTCCTGTGCTCGGGCAAGATCTACTTCGATCTCTTTGAAGAGCGGGCGAAGCGCGGCATCAAGGACGTATACCTGATGCGCGTCGAACAGCTCTATCCGTTCCCGTTCAACGTCATGGCGAAGGAGCTGAAGCGCTTCCCGAAGGCGGAGATCGTCTGGTGCCAGGAGGAGCCGCAGAATACCGGCGCCTGGAACTTCATCGACCGCCGCATCGAGGAGTCGATGGCGACCGCCGGCTCGAAGTCGAAGCGCGTGCGCTATGTCGGCCGGCCGGAAGCGGCGGCGACCGCGACCGGGCTCTTGCGCCGGCACAATCGCGAGCAAGCGAAAATCGTCGGCGAAGCGCTGACCGTGGATTGAGACCAGAGGCCGACTTGGAAAGGTCGTGGCACGCAGACCCTCACCCTCCCGCGCGATGCGCGGGTCCCTCCCTCTCCCGCAATGCGGGAGAGGGTGCCGAGCGTCAGCGAGGCGGGTGAGGGTCGGAATGTCGCGAACCCGCCGTTACTGACCTGTGCGAATGAGCTAGGGGAGACAGCATGGCGAGCGAGATCAGGGTTCCGGCCCTCGGCGAGTCCGTGAGCGAGGCGACCGTCGCCAAATGGCTGAAGGGAGTGGGCGATGCCGTCGCCCAGGACGAGCCTTTGGTCGAGCTCGAGACCGATAAGGTAACCCTCGAGGTGAATGCGGCGAGCGCCGGCACCTTGGCCGAGATCGCCGCACCCGTCGGCAGCAATGTCGCGGTGGGCGGGCTCTTGGGCTCGATCGCCGATGGCGGCGGTGCCGGCGCAGCGAAGCCGGCCGCCGCGGCGAGGCAAGCGGCCGCCGCCGCGCCGGCGAAACCGGCCGCCCCGCCCAGGCCCGCGCAGCAGGCTCCCGCCCAGCAATCGCTCTCGCCCGCGGTGCGCAAGCTCGCCGAGGAGACGAAGCTCGACGTCTCCAAGCTCCCCGGCACCGGCAAGGACGGGCGGGTGACCAAAGGCGATGTGCTGACGGCGCTCGAAAAGCCGCAGCCGAGCCCGCCTGCCGCCCCCGCTGGCCCGCATGCGCCCCGCGCGCTCGGGGCCCGCGAGGAGCGGGTCAGGATGACACGCCTCAGGAAGCGCATCGCCGAGCGGCTCAAGGCTGCACAGAACACCGCCGCCATGCTCTCCACCTTCAACGAGGCGGATATGAGCCGGGTGATGGCGATCCGCGAGTCGCACAAGGAGGCCTTCGACAAGCGCCACGGAGTCAAGCTCGGCTTCATGTCCTTCTTCGTGAAAGCCTGCATCGCCGGGCTCAAGGAGATACCGGCTGTCAATGGCGAGATCGACGGCGACGACATCATCTACAAGAACCACTACGACATCGGTGTCGCCGTCGGCACCGAGCAGGGCTTGGTGGTGCCGGTGGTGCGCGATGCCGACCAGCTCGGCTTCGCCGGCATCGAGAAGGCGATCAACGAGCTCGGCCGCAAGGCGCGGGACGGCAAGCTCACGCTGGAAGACCTCACCGGCGGCACCTTCACCATCTCCAATGGCGGCATCTACGGCTCGCTGCTGTCGACGCCGATCCTGAACCCACCGCAATCGGCCATCCTCGGCATGCACAAGATCCAGAAGCGGCCGATGGCGGTCGGCGACACGGTGGAAGTAAGGCCGATGATGTATCTCGCGCTCAGCTACGACCACCGCATCATCGACGGCCGCGAGGCGGTGATGTTCCTCGTGCACGTGAAGGAGGCGATCGAAAACCCCGGCCGGCTCCTCTTGGAGATCTAGATGACGATGGCAAGCGCGGAATCCTACGACGTCGTCGTCATCGGCAGCGGGCCCGGCGGCTATGTCTGCGCCATCCGCGCCGCCCAGCTCGGCATGAAGGTCGCTTGCGTGGAGAAGCGCGAGCGCTTGGGCGGCACCTGCCTCAACATCGGCTGCATCCCTTCGAAGGCGCTGCTGCAGTCCTCGGAGAAATACGACGAGGCGCGCCATTCGCTCTCCGAGCACGGCGTCGAGCCGGGCGAGGTCAGGCTCGACCTCACCCGGATGCTGGCGCGCAAGGACAAGGTCGTCGACCAGAACACCAAGGGTGTCGAGTTCCTGTTCAAGAAGAACAAGGTCGCCTGGATCGCCGGCGCGGCACGGATCAAGGCGGCAGGCACGGTCGAAGTGGCGCTGGCGGCCGGCGGCAGCCAGACGCTGGCGGCAAAGCACATCATCATCGCCACCGGCTCGGATGTGATGCCATTGCCCGGCATCGCTATCGACGAGAAGCAGATCGTGTCGTCCACCGGGGCGCTCACCTTGGCCAAGGTGCCGAAATCCATGGTGGTGATCGGCGGCGGCTATATCGGCCTGGAGATGGGCTCGGTGTGGCGGCGGCTGGGATCCGAGGTGACGGTGGTGGAGTTCCTCGACCGCATCGTGCCGGGCATGGATGGCGAGATCGGCAAGCAGTTCCAGCGCATCCTCGGGCGCCAGGGCATGACCTTCAAGCTCTCGACCAAGGTGACGCAAGCGAAAGCGAACAAGAAGGGCGTCAGCCTCACCCTCGAGCCCGCCGCCGGCGGCAACGCGGAATCCATGGAAGCCGAGGTGGTGCTGGTGGCGGTGGGCAGGCGGCCTTACATCGAGGGCCTCGGCCTCAAAGAGGCCGGCGTGGCGCTCGACGAGAAGGGCCGCATCAAGACCGATCCGCATTTCACCACCAGCGTGCCGGGCATCTATGCCATCGGCGACGTCATCGCCGGAGCCATGCTGGCGCACAAGGCCGAAGACGAAGGTGTCGCCTTGGCCGAGCTCCTGGCGGGCCAGGCCGGGCACGTGAACTATGAGGCCATCCCCGGCATCGTCTACACCTGGCCGGAGGTGGCCGCGGTCGGCAAGACCGAGGAAGAGCTGAAGAACGCCGGAACCGCCTACAAGGTCGGCAAGTTCCCCTTCACCGCCAATGCCAGGGCGCGGGCCAACGCCAACACCGACGGGTTCGTGAAGATCCTGGCCGACGCCAAGACCGACCGCGTGCTGGGCGTGCACATCCTCGGGCCCGATGCCGGCACCCTCATCCATGAATGCGTCATCGCGATCGAGTTCGGCGGCTCGGCTGAAGACATCGCGCGGACCTGCCACGGCCATCCGACCTTGAACGAGGCGGTCAAGGAAGCGGCGCTCGCCGTCGATGGGCGGACGATTCATCTGTAGGCGACGCGTCGCTCGAACGCATCTCATCGTCACGGCCGGGCTTGACGGAAAAGAGAGGCGCACCACGGAAACACAGAGGGCACGGAGAAGAGACAAACCATTCGCGCGGAGCGCACCACAATCAGCATCTTCTCCGTGTCCTCTGTGTCTCCGTGGCGAAACTCCTAAATCGTCATTGCCGGGCATGACGCTGTGTGGTTGCAGCGGTTCCCTCCTCATTGGGAGATCGTTAGGCTAAAGAGCCCTCCGAAGATCGGATGCTGCGATGACCTTGCTTCGGCTGCTGCTGGCGCTTTTTCTTCTCCTCCCGGCGTCGGCGGGAGCCCAGCCGGTTACCGCGAAGAAGCACATGGTGGCGACCGCCAACCCGATGGCGAGCGAGGCCGCGCTCTCCGTGCTCCGCGACGGCGGCAGCGCCGTCGATGCGGCGATCGCGGCGCAGATGGTTCTGGCGGCGGTGGAGCCGCAATCCTCCGGCTTGGGCGGCGGCTCGCTGCTCATGGTTTGGGACGCCGCTAGGAAGGCGCTGCTTTTCTATGAGGGGCTCGCCAGCGCGCCGGCCGCGGTCCCGGCGGAGCTCGGCCGGGCGGCGGATGGCAGCACCATTCCGCTGAAGGCGCTCGAGCGCAGCGCCCGCGCCGTCGCCGTGCCCGGCACGCCTCGGGTGCTGGCGATGGCGCATGCGGCGCATGGAAAGCTGCCCTGGGCGCGGCTGTTCCGGGACGGCATCCGGCTGGCCGAGGACGGATTTCCGATGCCGCCCTATCTCCACGGCGTCCTGGCGGCCCGGCCGGAGCTGGCGGAGAAGCGCTCCTTGGCGGTGCTCTACTTCGCCAATGGCAAGCCGCTGGCGGTCGGTGCCACCGTCCGCAATCCGGTGCTGGCGATCGCCTTGCGTGGCCTTGCCGGCGAGGGCGTCGGCGCCTTCTATACCGGCCGCCAAGCCGAGCACATCGTCGGCGCCATCGGCGGCTCGGCCTATCCCGGCAGCATCACCTACAGCGATCTGGCGAGATACGAGGCCAAGCGGCGCGAGCCGGTTTGCGCGACCGTCTTCCAGCACCGGATCTGCACGGCGCCGCCTCCGGTCTCCGGCGGCATCGCCTTGCTGCAGCAGCTGATGATCCTGGAGCGCGCCGGCTATGCCGATCTTGCCCCGGAGAGCGCCGGCTCCGCGCATCTCTTCATCGAGGCGGCAAGGCTGTCGCAAGCCGATCGGCGAAGCTGGCTCGGCGATCCGGACCAGGTGTCGATCCCGGTGGCCGGCCTGATCGAGGCGGACTATATCGCCGCGCGCGCCCGGCTCATCGAGCCCGGACACGCAATCGCCAAGGTCGAGCCGGGGTCACCGGCAAGACGCCAAGGGGCCTTGCCCGTCTCCGATCCGATCGCGCTGCCCGCCACCACCCATGTCTCGGTGGTCGACGATTGGGGCAACGCCGTCTCTTTCACCACCACGATCAACCTCAACTTCGGCTCGGACATCTTGGCCGGCGGCGTGGTCTTGAACAACGCGCTCACCAACTTCGCCGAGAAGAGCGAGGTGGACGGCAAGCGCGTCGCCAACGCGATTGCGCCGGGGAAGCGGCCGATCACCGCCATGGCACCCACCATCGTCTTCGGCGAAGGCGACGCGCCGCTCCTGGTCGTGGGTGCGGGCGGCGGCGCCCGGATCATCGATTCGGTGGCGCTCACCATCCTCGGCGTCATCGTCTGGAACATGGACGTCGCCACCGCGATCGAGCAGCCGCGCATCGGCGGGCAGAACCGCGAGGAGGAGTTGGAGGCCGGCACGCAGGCGGCATCTCTGGCGGACGCACTCCGCACGATGGGGCACACGCCCAAGATCCTGGAGATGAATGCCGGCGTGCAGGCGATCCACATCACCGCCAACGGCCTCGAAGGCTGGGCCGATCCCCGGCGCGACGGCGTGGCGCTCGGCGATTAGTGTTCCGGATAACGCTAAGGAGGCAACAATGGCGGGACGGATCGAGACGAGGCTGGCCGAGCTGGGGCTCACGCTGCCGCCGGCCGGCGCCCCGCTTCGCCATCGGCACCATCGGCCCCATGGACTTCGCCTGCTCGGTCGAAGCGGTGTTTCTGGTGGAATAGGTGCTGCAGCACCATCTGCGGGTATTCGGGAGCGTATGACCGTTACCCATTGCGGACTTGTCCCTCCGGTGCGGCAATGACCGTCTTGGGTGGGGAGCTGCCATATCGTACCGATGATCACGCAGACATCGCCTGCAATCAGTCGAGCTGCTCGCCTTCCCAGAAGCCCATCGGTACCAAGCGACCTCCTGCGCCAAAGGTCGCATTCTCTCGATGGTGGCCGGTCGCGCCGATGTCGATGCGGATGCGGCCGCTGTCGGGATACTCCACCACGTCGGCATTGGTGTTGTTGGAGAATCCAAGATACCGGAGCGGAACGTCACCGGTGTTGATGATCTGGTGACCCTCGCCCGGAGCAGGAGCCCCGAGGCAGTCCCACTCTTTGATGGGAAGTCGGGCATCGCCGTAACGGTAGATACCGGTGCCCGACAGCACCAAGAACATCTCGTCGGAGGTGTGATGCCGGTGGAAGGGCGACGCCGTCTTGCCTGGCGGCACTTCATGGAGAGTCGCGCCCAGCCCAAAGAGACCCAGCTGCACGCCGAATATTGTCGTACTCACCTCAAATCTCGAGCCCGCTTGCGAGTGCTCGAGAGGCAGTTCCAGAAGATTGATCTTGGTCTGGGCTGCAGTCATGGCCCCTCCCTTCGGATACGTTTCCACCGGTCCGTTGCGCGCATTCTTTACAGCAAAGATCGTAGTTCAGGAACCGGCCTACGCGTCAATGCGGCGATGAGAGGCGCATCCGGACAAGGTCCGGATCGGGTCGAAACGAGACCTTCTGCTTGTGGTCGCAACAGTCCCATGGCACAGAGCCGCCGTAAGAAGCGGGACTCTCGATGTCGGCTATCCCGGGCAGAGCGGACCAAGCTTCAATAGGGTCGCGAATGCTGCTCTGACCCAAGGCGGAACTTCCGGGTGTCCGCAATTTCAGGGTTAGGCCGGCTGGCAGATCGCCAAGCTCGGTTGTTAGGCAAAAATTTCGGCTAGAAAATCAATGAAGACCCGAACCTTGGTCGCCAGCCGCCGCCCTGCAGAATGGACCGCGCTGATCGAGAGCGGCGCCGGCTCGTAGTCACGCAGCACGAGACGCACGGCACCGGACGCGATCTCCGGCGCGAAAAGCCAGCCGGGCGTGTGCGCCAATCCAAGATCGGAGAGGACGGCCACGCGGATCTGATCCGCGTCGTTGGTCCGGAAATTGCCTTTCGGCGGATAGTCGATGTCTCCGAACTTGCCTTTGAACCCCCACGCTCTGGGCACGCCTTGCGGCGCGAAGACCACACAGCGATGTTCGTCCAGTTCGCTCGGGCTCGCCGGCTCGCCATGCTTCTTCAGATAGGAGGGGCTGGCGACCGTGATGATCGGCGTGGTCGCGATCTTTTTGACGATCAGGGTCGAATCCTTCAACTCACCATTATGGATGGCGAGATCAATGCCCTCCTCGACGAGATTGACGATGCGATCAGCCACCACGAGTTCGACGATGAGATCCGGGTAGTGCGCGAAGAATTCCTGGAGCCGTGGCACCAGATAAAGCCGACCGAACACGGGTGCCACGGTCACGCGGATCAATCCCGATGGCGACGTCTGGCCACGCCCCACCCGGGACTCGGCGGCTTCCAGATCGTCGATCAATCGCACCGCCGATTCATAGAAGTCCTGCCCCGCTTCCGTAAGGCTGAGGCTGCGGGAGGTTCGCCTCAGAAGCTGGGCGCCGAGATGCGCTTCGAGCGCCGTGATCTGCTTGCTGACGGCGGGCTGGCCAACGCCGGCCTCACGCGCGACGGCAGAAAAGCTGCCGCTTTCGACCACCCTTACAAACATTCGGATCGCGGCGATCTGGTCCATGGATCGGCTCCTCGGGCGTACCCATCAGCGCATTATGCCGCTTACAGGAATAGATTGTATTCCGACTGGTTGTCTACTAGCCGCTGCGGAGAATTGATAGGTCTAGCGCCACCAATCAAGGAGGCAAGCCAGTGACCCTGTCCAAGCTTTCCCAGCCCGTGTCGGCCTTTATCGCTGCAACCAACAATTTCGATATCGAAGCGCTCATGGCGACCTTCGCCGACGACGCGCTCGTCAACGATCATCGCGACGAATTCGACAGCCGGGACGCGATTCGCAATTGGGCCCAGCGCGAGATCGTTGACGACCGTGTGACCATGCAAGTCACCGGCTCGACCTGTCGCGGCGATACCGCGGCGATCACCGCCAACATCGACGGCAATTTCGACAAGACCGGTCTGCCCCACCCGCTTGTGCTGACGTTCTACTTCTCGGTCAGCGGCGAGCGAATCGTCCAGCTCATCATTGTTCACAACAAACCGGCGACCTAGCGCTCGCCTAGTCTGCCCAAACGGAGAAAGCCATGCCCGCTTATTTCGTCTACGTGTGTCAGGAAGTTGTCGACCGGAAGGAGCTCGAAACCTACTGGTCGAAAGTCGGTCCGACGTTGGAAGGCTATCAACCCAAGAAGCTCGCTGCCTATACGCCTTTCGAGCAGCTCGAAGGCGACAAAGTGGAAGGCGTCGCCGTTGTCGAGTTTCCATCGGTTGAGGTCGCCAAAGCGTGGTACGACAGCCCGGCCTACCGCGCGATCCGGCATCATCGCGAAATCGGCGCGCGGTACATCGGGTTGCTGGTCGAAGGTGGCGCGCTGCCGCCGGAGCTGCGCATGCCGCACACTAAGATCTAATGCTCTGTTTGCTGATCGCTGTGAGAACTCGCCCGAGCCGGTGGCGCACGGATGATGGCCCCGAGCCACCGATCGCGGTTAAGAGCCGATGCCTACGTGCGGGCATGATCCCGATGTCCGGAACCGGCACATTTCGGACCCAGGCGGTCCCAAATCGACAACGAACTATCTCGGTTGGTTGCCTCCGAGGGTCATCGTCGACATCGGGTAGTGGGATACGGGTCCGCTGAATGGCGGCAAGTTGTGAAAATCCGCCCGCATCTCGTGCCGCACCGGCGAGTTGAGCGCCGCCGTGAGTGCGGCTGCATCATCGAAGACCACCTTATTCCGCTGCATGCAATCGGCGCGACGCCACGGCAGAGCGCTGCACCAGTCGATCCGAGTGTAGATCTCGATCTGCCGGATCCCTGGGAACCGCGCCATGATCGGGGGGTGATGCCGGATGTAGTAGCCAAGCCAGGCATTGAGGTCGTCTGCCGGCCCATCATAGGCGACTAGATAAGTGCAGGGCGATGCCGCCGGCGGCGTGCGAAACTCTGGATCGGGAACGGGGAGGATGCGGGTCAACATCGCCTGCTGGCTAGCCTCGGCATCGAGGAGACTGGGCAAGTCTCGCGCCGAGGTGAGATGCTGCAGAGAACCGGATGGAACCAGCGTTGCTTCGAGGTCGGCGATCTCATCGAAATAGAGTTGCAGGGCGAGGAGAGGCGGCGGCCCGTCATCGAGGTAAGGGTCGTGCGCTCGTTCGGGGGTGAAGATCAGTGCCTTCCGCAAACCCGATGCGGATCCGACGATCTCAGCCGCGTGTGCAATCTCGGTCTCGCTGAGGCGCGCCGCGGGCCTTGTGGGGTGCCGAAATACGAGAAACAAGGAAATTGTCATCGCGATCGGCCTGTTCGTCCGCCGGGCGCCGGCCGCCTACATCGCGCGCCGAGGGACCGTCTGCAGAAGGTCCTGCACCTGCTGCTTCCAGAACTTCGCCATGCCGGTGGTGCCGTGGCCGCGGGTCTCCTCGCTGGCTTGGATCAGGTACAGCTTGCCGCTCTTCACCCGCTTGAGCTCGCGCTCCATGATGCCGGTTTCCGGCGGATTGCGCTCGTCGTCCGCCGAATTGATCGCCAGCAGCGCCGCCTGGATGCGCTCGAGGCCAGGGGCGGCGTTGTAGTCGCGCGAGGAATCCCACTGATAGAGGGTGTCGTTGGCATCGGCGGTGAACGGCGGCGCCAGGCGGTCGTCGAGCAGCTTGTCCGCCAGCTCGCGCGTCGGAGCCAGCTTCTGGTAGGCCAGCGTGCCGCCGCTGCTGGCGATGCCGTAGAACACGTTGGCCGCCCGCAACCCCCGGGGCTGTGCGGCATAGTTGCCGTTGTTCCACTCCGGATCGGTGCGGATCGCATCGATGATCAGGCGCCGCATCATCCAGTTGCGGCTGGACATGGCGGTGGGTTGCGCGGCCATGGGCACCAAGGCGTCCATGAAATCCGGATAGGCGACACCCCAGATCCAGGTGTGCATGCCGCCCATCGAGTTGCCCAGCACCAGACGCACGTGGCGGACGCCGAGGCCCTCGGTTACCAGCATGTGCTGGGCCGCGACCATGTCGTCGTAATTGTATTGCGGGAACTTGGCGCGCATGCCGTCGGAAGGCTTGGATGACTTTCCGTGGCCGACGGCGTCCGGCAGGATGATGAAGTACTTGCTCGCATCCAGCGGCTGGCCGGGGCCGAACAGCTCGCCCGCGAAGGCGGGCGTCAGCATGCTGGCGGCCGAACCCGTCGTGCCGTGCAGGATCAGCACGGGTTGGCTCGAGGGATCGCCGAGCGTGGTGTAGTGCAGGCGCAACTCGGCCAAGGTCTCGCCGGTGTGAAACTTGAAGTTCCGCGCGACCCAATCGCCTTCCTTCGGCTGGGGATAGCCTTGCGCCGCAGCCGCAAACGCGGCGAGGGCCAGCGCCACACTCGTGGCCGCGAGGAAAAGCAAGTCACGGATTTTCATTCTGACCTCCCTAATCGACGTTATGGCCGGGCGAGCGACGCGATGACTTGATCGCCAATGGCGATGCCTTGGCGATCGTCGATGGCGGCGGCTGCCTCCTGCAATTTGTGAGCATAGTCCCGGGCGACGACCGCGTGACTGGGCTCGTTCTTGAACCGGCTGTATTCATCCTCGCGCGGCAATTCGAACAGGTCCAATTCCTCCTCCGGATCGCGCGCTAGATCGTAGAGGCTATGCGGCCCGTTGAGGCTGGCGATGAGCTTCCAGCGTTCGGTGCGGTAGCAACGCTGCTGGAGCCGGCGCTTGTGCGTGGTGTTCTGAATATAAACATGATCCGGCCAAGCGACGGCCTCGCCTCGGGCCAGCCCCAAGGCGCTACGGCCATGCGCCGATTCCGGCACCGTGCCGCCTGCAAGCTGAACGACGGTCGGCAGGAGGTCGGCAAGCGTGATTGGCTGGCTGACGACGCGGCCCTCCGGCAAGTGCTTCGGCCAGGTCATGAGGAACGGGATGAGGATCGCTTCCTCGAAGCACACGAACTTGTGCTCGCCGTCTTCGCGATAGAAGAAGGTGTCGCCGTGGTCGGCAAAATAGAGGATCGCGGTGTCATCGGCTTGCTGGGTGTCCTCGAGTGCCGCCAGCAAGCGTCCGACTTCATGGTCGAGCGCGGTGACCGCGGCGTAGTAGCCGGCGCAGTGGATGCCGCGGCCGCGATAGGGTGCGTAGAAACGTTGCGGCGCGGTATAGGGATCGTGCGGCGGGTAGAAGCCCTGGACGATGAGGAATGGCGCATCCCCGGGCTTGCGCCCACGCAAGAACTCGATGGCGCGATCGGTCTGCAGCTCCGGCCGGTACTTGCCGCTGTCGAGCCCACCCACCCAATGATGCACCCGCGAGTTGAACGAGGCTTCCCAGACATCGAAATAGTCGGGTTTGGCCTCGCCCAAATGCCACTTGCCGAAATGCGCCGTCACATAGCCCAAGCGCTTCAAATGATGAAAGAGCGTAGTGCGGACCTTGGCCACGGACTGGAAGGCATCGGGGATGCCGTAGACATTTTCGATGAGTCCGTGGGCATGCGGATAGACGCCGGTCCACATGGTGCCGCGAGCGGGCGTGCACACCGGCCAGTTGGTGAAGGCGCGCGTGAAGCGCACGCCTCCTCGTGCCAACCGGTCGAGATGCGGGGTTACCGTGAACATATTCCCGTAGCAGGCGAGCGAGTCGGCGCGCTGCTGGTCGGCCATGATGAGGATGATGTTCGGCTTGGTCACGGGGGGGCGCTCCTCCGGGGCTCGCGCTACTGCAACGACACGCCCCAGGCGCGCGGCACACGGTAGGGCTTGAAGCCCGCAAGCTCGCTTCGCGCCGCCTGCAGCATCCCATTGTCTCCGAGCTTCACCGCATACACCTGGTCATACACGCGCGCATAGAACCGGTTGCCGGCCTCCTGGCGCTCCTTAAGCGACGACTTCGACTTGAGGTCGGTAAAAATCGCATCCAGCTCGGGATCGCTCTTCTTCTGCCAGTTCTTCGCGCCGGTCCAGAAGTTGGGCAGACCATAGGGTCCGAGCCAAGGGGCGAGGCCGAACTCGCCGACATAGATGCCCCAGCCTTCGCTTTGCTCGGCGCGCGCGATGTAGGTCGGCGTGTCGGAGACCTCGACGCGCGCATTGATGCCGGCGGCCTTGAGCTGCTGGGAGACGATGACGGCCTGAGGATTGATTTGGGCTTCCTGCGAATTCGACAGGATGACGATCTCCTCGCCCTTATAGCCGGCCTCGGCCAAGAGCGCCTTCGCCTTGGCCCGGTCGGCTCGGTTGTAGCGATCCTTGCCGATGTCGCCGTTCCAATACTGGCTTTCGGGATAGTTGAAGCCGTGGTCCAGGCGATAGACGCCGTCGGTGCTGATATCCATCACCTCATCGGCGTCGATGGCGATCTGGACGGCGCGGCGCACGGCGAGGTTTGCGGTCGCACCATGGCCGGCATTGAGGATCATGATGGCCATGCTCCAGGGAACCATCGGCATGATCTTGACGTCCCGGCTGTCCTTGAGCCGCTTGGCCGCCTGGTTCGGAATCTGCTCGGAGAAATGCGCCGCCTTGGTCTCCAGCGCGGCCACCCTGGCATTCGCTTCCGGCATGGTGCGGAATGTCACGCTGTCGACATAGGCGACTTTCTTTCCCGCGAGTCCGTCGATGCCTTGATAGGCGGGATTCGGCACGTAGCCATCGAAACGCTTGAGCTTGACGTGGGAATCCGGCAACCACTCGACGAGCTGGAACGGCCCGGTGCCGATGATCTCGAGCTTGCCCGTGTCGCTGCCTGCCTGCTCGGCCGGAATGACCACCATCGGTGCCCTGGGCGAGCTGATCTGCTCGATGAAGCTCGGCACGCGGCGTCTGAGCGTCACGCGAAGGGTTTGCGGGTCCGTCGCCGTGACCTCCGCGATCGTGGAGAAATCCTGGCGGTCGAAGCCGACGCGGCCATAGCGCTCGAAGGTGCCCTTCGCATCCGCGGCTGTCATCGTCTTGCCGTTGTGGAACTTGACGCCTGAGCGCAGGCGAAACTCGTAAACCAGGCCGTCGCCGCTTTCGCTGAAGCTCGTCGCGAGATCCGGTACGGGATTGGCACCCTCGTCGCGGGCCACCAGCATCTCGAAGACGTTCATCGCGATGTTGCGCGTGGCCTGCTGGGTCGAGGTCATCGCATCCAGCGTCGGCGGGGTCGATTGCTGCAGGTAGACGAGATCGCCACCCTGCCGCTGCGCTTTAGCATCCGTGGCCGCGGCCAGGGCGGCGGCGATCGAGGCGACAGCGACGGCCGGAAACCGCAACCAACAACGACGTCGGCGCACCATTGTTTCCTCCCTATTTCTATTTTGATTGGGCAAGTCGCCAGACACGTCGGAAATAGCTTATCACAGGGCGCATCCGGCGCTGGGATTGCGTGGACAGCGGCGCGAATCCCCTGCACGGACGCATATATTGCGGGTTAGGATGGACCCGCCCACCCCATCGACCCGATCCGAGGCCCCATGCGATCCTCTCCCCGATCCTATCGTCCGCTCATCATGGGACGTCGCGGTGCGGTTGCGACCAACCATCCGCTCGCCACCCAGGCTGGTTTCGACGTGCTGCGCGACGGTGGCAATGCGATCGATGCCGCGGTGGCGATCTCGTTCGCCCTGGGGGTGGTCGAGCCAATGAGCTCCGGCATCGGCGGCGATGGCTTCTACCATGTCGCCCTCGCCGGTTCTTCCCAGAGCATCGTCTACAACGGCACCGGTGCTGCGCCGGAGGGAGCGACCGTCGAGCGCTACCGCAAGGAGGGCGGCATCCCCGAGCATGGGCCGCTCAGCACCTCCATCCCTTGCACGGTCGCTGGCGTGGGCATGATGCACCGGGCGCATGGCAAGCGTCCGTGGTCGAAGCTGCTCGATGCGGCGATCGAGCATGCCCGCAACGGCTTCGCCGTGACCCATGCCTACGCGAGCTCCGCCGGCGATAACCGCAAGATCCTCTCCGACGATCCCAGAAGCCGGAAGGTTTTCCTTGACGCAAAGTCCGGCGATGCGCCGGCGCCGGGCGCCGTTGTCGTGCAGCCGGATTTGGCCCGCAGCCTGGAAGAGATCGCCGCCGACGGCGCCGAGACGATGTATCGCGGCCGGCTCGCCAAGCGTCTGGCCGCCGCTTGCCAGGCCCGAGGCGTGCTCTTGTCGGAGCGCGACCTCGCCTCCTGCCAGGCCGAGAGGCAAGCGCCGGTCGCCATCGCCTATCGCGGCTACGAGGTCAGGCAGACCCCGCCCAATTCGACCGGCTTTGTGCTGCTGCAGGAGCTGAAGATCGCCGAGCGCTTCGATCTGAAGAGCTTGCGGCCGGGTTCAGCCGAGCTCGTCCACATCATGGTGGAAGCGCGAAAACGCGCGTTCCTCGATCGCGAGCGCTACGGCACCGATCCGCGCCACGGAGATGTGCCGCTCGACCGGCTGCTGTCGGATGCCTATGCCGATGAATGCGCCGCGGCGATCGACAGGAACCGCGCCGAGCCGACGCTCCGCTTCGCTGCCGCCGGCGGCGATACCACCTACTATTGTGTCGTCGATGGCGAGGGCAACGCCGTCTCGGCGATTCAGAGCATCAATTCCGCCTTCGGCTCCGGGGTCACCGCGGGCGACACCGGCATCCTCTTGAACAACCGCATGGCCTATTGGCATCTGGAGGAAGGCCACGCCAACCGGCTGCAGCCGGGCAAGCGTGTGCGCCACACCATGAACGCGCCTTTGGTGGTCAAGGACGGCAAGACTTGGTGCGTCTTCGGCACACCTGGGGCCGACAATCAGGTGCAGGTGAATTTTCAGGTGCTGATCGCCATGATCGAGCATGGCTACGATCCCCAGCAGGCCCTCGAGATGCCGCGCTGGACCTCGATGCAGCCGGGACAGGCCGCCAATTATCCGCACACCGGCGAGGATGCGTTGGTGATGGAAGGCCGCTTCGCCAAGGAGACGATCGAGGCGCTCAAGACGAAAGGCCATCCCGTGCGCGTGGTGGGCGATCTGGACGGCCCCTGCAGCGTCGAGGCGATCTGCGTGCTGGAGAACGGCGTGCGCATGGCCGGATCCGATCCGCGCCGCGACGGCTGGGCGCTCGCCTATTAGCGCTCGGCGGGTGGGAGTAGCACCTCGGATGAGCGACATCGTTTCCGCGCCACGCACCAAGGTTCGGCCGAAAACGGAACGGCCGCGCCTGCACAAGGTCATTCTGGTCAATGACGATTATACGCCCCGGGAGTTCGTCGTCACGGTCCTGAAGGCGGAATTCCGAATGAATGAGGATCAAGCCTATCGCGTGATGATAACGGCGCACAAGCGCGGCACCTGTGTTGTTGCCGTCTACACGAGGGAGGTTGCCGAGACCAAGGCGACGAGAGCAACGGAGGCGGGTCGGAGCAAGGGCTATCCGCTCCTGTTTACGACCGAGCCGGAGGAATAGGCCGCCCGACGCCCCCTGAACCAATGAATGGAGCCGGATCCCATGCCATCCCTTGCCGGGAGAACCGCACTCGTCATCGGCGCCGCCACCGGAATTGGTCGCGCTGTATCGGAGATCTTCGCTGCCGAGGGTGCCGCGGTCGTGGTGGCGGATCATGGGCATGAGGATGAGCGGGCCCGGCTGGTTGCACGCTTGCGAGAGCGCGGGGCCGATGCAATCGACATAGAATGCGATGTGCGCGAAGAAGCCCTGGTGGCGGCGGCGATCCATGCAACGCTCGAACGCTTCGGCAAGCTCGATATCCTCGTCAACAATGCCGGCGTCGGCAGCGCCGCGCAGCCGTTCTACGAGCAGGACTGGGGTGGCTGGGATCGAATCTTCGACATCAACCTCAAAGGTGTGGCCTACGGAATGAAGCATGGCCTGCCGCCGATGCTCCAACGAGGCTACGGCCGGATCGTCAACACCGCCTCCCAGCTCGCCCACAAGCCCGCGCCGTTCTGCGGCGCGTATTGCGCCTCGAAAGCCGCGGTCGTGGCGCTCACCGTCTCGGTCGCCATGGAGGTCGCCGAGAAGGGCATTGCCGTCAACTGTGTGTGCCCCGGCCCCACCGACACGGCGATGTGGCGCGCGAGCGATCCAGCGTGGAATGCGTGGAAAGAGGCGCAGCTCCCGATCAAGCGTGTCGGCAGGCCCGAGGAAGTTGCTGCCGCCTACGCCTTCCTCGCATCCGAGCAGGCCTCCTACATGATCGGCCAGAGCGTCTCGCCCAATGGCGGCGATGTGATGTGGTGATTGGCTCGGCGCGGATACCATGGAGCGCAGAAAACCACTCCTTAGAGACTCGCGCGCTGGCTTATTCGCAATCAATACTCACCGCTGGATATCAGCCAGCAGGCAGCAATTTGCGCCGGCGCGAGCCATTCGATCGTTATGCGGTCAAGAGCGATGGAGGGGAGGAACGCGTCCTAATGCCCGGAATACGGGAGCCGTCCTTTCCTGGAACCTGGATTCTCAAACAACTCAGAGAGCGGTCATCACGCACGATCGATCGGTCGCGATGATCGATCTCCTATCGGGGATCGCCGCAACCTAGCGCATCACCGGGATCGCCTTGCCGATCACCTGGCTGGCCTCCAGCATCTGGTGGGCGCGCGCCGCTTCGGTGAATGGTACGGTCACGCCGACCACGGGCTTGACGCGGCCGCGCTCGATCAACGGCCAGACGCGCTTCTCGACCGCCTCGATCAGCCGGCCCTTTTCGGCGATCGGCTGGTGACGCAGATTGACGCCGGTGATCTTGAGGCGGCGCATTGTCACTTCGCGCAAGTCGACGGTCGCCGCATGACCCTCGGGGAAGGCGACGTAGCACAGGCGCCCGGCGATCTTTAAGAGCGCGATGTTACGCGCGGCGTAGCTGGCGCCGACCATGTCAAGGATGACGTCGACGCCCTGGCCCGCGGTGTGAGCCCGGACCGCCGCCACGAATTCCTCGGCATGGTAGTTGATGGCGAGCTCCGCCCCGAAGCCGAGGCAGGCGGCGCAGCGTTCGGCCGAGCCGGCAGTCGCGATTACCGGCGAGCCATAGGCCGACGCGATCTGGATCGCCATGCTGCCGACGCCGCTGGCGCCGCCGTGGACCAGCAGCGTCTCGCCGGTTAGAAGCTGGGCCTGCTCGATGACCGAGATCCAGACGGTCAGCACGACCTCGGGCAGAGCCGCCGCCTCGACCAGGCTGAGCTGCGCCGGCACCGGTAGGCACTGGACCGCCGGGGCGATGCAGTACTCGGCATAGCCGCCGTCGAACACCAGCGCGCAGACACGGTCGCCGACCTGCCAGCGCGCAACCCCGGCCCCGCAGCCGGCGACCACGCCGGCGACCTCGAGCCCGGGCACCGTGGTGGCTGTCGGCGGCATCGGATAGGTCCCGTAGCGCTGCATCACGTCGGCGCGGTTGACCCCGGCCGCGTGGACCTCGATCAGCACCTCATGGGCCGCCGGAAGCGGCATCGGCCGCTCGGCCAGCACCAGTGCGTCCAGCCGGCCGTTGGCAACCGGGATGTCGATCACGCGGTGTGTCGATGGCATGTTTCCTCCTCTGCCGCGGCGCACCAGCCGCCATTGGCACGGCCGCGATCCGTGACGTGGCGTGCGGTTCCGGATCCGCGCCGGCACCCGGCATGCCCGCGAAAATCTTGACGGACGCCGAGCTAGAATCTGCGCCGGCCTCCAACAAGCGCTCCGTGAATGTCCGCTTCTGATGGCACGAGGCTGGAGAACTGCCGGAATGAGGGTTTTTCCGCTTTTTGGAGTCAAGCAGTCAAACCAGAAATGTCGGTCGATCAACGCTCATTACCCGAAGCGGTCATTAGGCCGGTCGGGTAACCCATCCGACGCAGCCTCAGACGCCGACATCCGTCCATAGGCGCTTTCGTGGGGCGGTTCGTAGAGCGGAACGTTGAGGCGAATTCGCTCTGCAGTGTGATCCTCGTCACAACGCATTTCAAACAAACCATATTAAAATTTAGCAATTGGTCGCGTTCCTTCAGGTGTTCATTGGCCGGCATAGCTCAATCGAAAACCGGAGCGGCAGCGGCGCGGCATATTGATCATGCAATGGCGTGGCTGCGGCGGCGTTCATGCCTGGTCGTCGTGGTTCACATGCTACTCGTCCTCGCGGCCTTTCCGCGTGCCGTGCTGGCTCAGAATTATTCCGACATATGGTGGGATCCTTCCGAAGGCGGCTGGGGCTTGAGCCTGGCGGATCACGGGACGCAGCTTTCGGGTGTCTTGTATGCTTACGGCCCCAACGGTCGGGCCACCTGGTACCTGATTCCGGCTGGAACGTTCAGCCAGGATAAGCGCTTTTTCTCCGGCGATATCTACTACACCTGGGGATCGCCATTAACCGCACCGCGCAATCCCAATCAGGCGTCGATCTTTAGATACGGCTCCGTGACCCTGGATTTCATGCCGCCCGGTTTGCCGCCAGGGACGGCGCTCTTCAACATCACGCTGTCGGGAATCAACTATACGAAAACGGTTCAGCGCTTCCCATTCGGCAACGCGCCCGCGAATTGGGGTTCAGACTATACCGACCTGTGGAGCAGCCAAACTCGGTCGGACTGGGGAATTGCGCTGGCTCAGCACGGCGACGCAGTCTTCGGCGTCTGGTACAGCTACGGCGCCTATGGCAGCCCGGACTGGTATTTCTTTCCCGGTGCGGCCCTTTCCGGAGGGAGCAGTTTTTCGGTGCCGCTCTATTTCTCGGGCGGGCCTTATGTTCCCAGCTCGCCGTTCGATTCGAGCGGGGCTACCTCGTCGATGGTCGGCAATGTCACGGTCGACGCCAGCCACGATCAAGCGACGCTCATATCGACGCTGAACGGAGCAACGAAGCAATGGACCATCGCTCCACTGCAATTTGGCGATGGGCCGCTGGCGGTTTTCTGCGCCGCCCCTCAGATCGCCGCCGCTCCGACGGTCCTCACCGCTTCGCCGATCAACCCGAATGCGATTCGATGGATCACGCCGCTCGGCAATCTCAATCCGCCCCACCATGCCTTGCCGACGGATCATATCTATTTCTATATCGCCGATCCCGACGAGCGGGAATCTCCGATCGATTTGCGCACTGAGGTCGTGGCCCCTGGTGCCGGTACCGTGAGCGCAATCATCCGGGACCTTTCGGGCGTGCCCGATACCGGGATCTATGTCTCCGTCAGTGCCGACATCACCTATTATCTCGGCCATGTGATACCCGATATTCAGATCGCCATCGGCACCGTCCTGCAGGCTGGACAACACATCGGCACCACGGGCACCGCTTATGCGATGGACCTAGGTGTGATCAATCGGAACGTGACGCAGAGTTTTGTGAATCCGTCGCGCTATATCGACAATACCCTGCATGCGGACGGCCCTTTGAAATATTACGGCGGCGTGCTTCAAAGCCTGCTTTATCTGAAGACCCACCGCCTCCAGCCGGAATGCGACGGTAAGATCAACTACGATATCGCCGGGCGGCTGAGCGGAAACTGGTACACGATTTCCGGCACTACGACGCTCTCCTTTGTCGGCGACACCTACGACCCGACACAGATACGCTTGTCTGTTCCCTTTGGCATGAAACCCGGCGTCGAGGGTGGCGTTGCCTCCGTAGATCCCGGCGATCCGCAGCCAAGCGACATATCGGCGGCTTCCGGGCCGATTGTCTATACGCTCACCAGCGCCCGAACGAATTTGCCTGCTGTGGGCGCGCCGCTCGGTTACTTGCTCGTTCAGATGCTGGACGATACCCATGTCAAGGCCGAGCCGTTTGGGATCAACGACTATCCGCGCGGCTTCACAGCCGGGGCGTTGGCGTTCTCCCGTTGATGGGCTTGACAAGTTAGCTGCCGCCACGCTCTTTGCATTGGCAATTGTGCCATACGCCGCCCCCGTATCCGTTATGGCGGCCTGATGCTCCTGGCCGCATCTGCGCTCGCCGACGAGGCGCTCGAGCAGATGCTGTTCGGCAATCCCCAGAAAGTCATCGAGCCGTTTGCGCATGAAGGCAAGCACTTGGGGATCGGGTGAAGGCGTGAACGCGCGCTGGCAATCTCGACCCGGAACGGATTTCTGACCATCGCTGGGCGGGTCTCGGCAGCTCTGTCGATTTGCCTGTCCATTCAGCCTCGTCGGTTAGGGTAGATTGCCGGCACGCTGGTCCGGACCCTGGGAAGGACGCGCCATGAAGTCGCATTATCGGGTGGTCGTCATCGGCGGCGGTGTTGTCGGTTGCTCGGTCCTTTATCATCTGGCCAAGCTCGGTTGGGCCGATATCGCGCTCATGGAGCGCAGCGTGCTCACGTCGGGCTCGAGCTGGCACGCCGCCGGCGGCTTCCACGCGCTCAACGCCGATCCCAACATCGCCGCACTCCAGGATTACACGATCAAGCTCTACAAAGAGATACAGGCGGAGTCGGGTCAGGACATCGGACTCCACATGACCGGTGGCATCAATGTGGCGAGCGCGCCCGAACGCTGGGAATGGCTCAAGGCCGCTTATCGAATCTTTCAGACAATGGGCATCGAGACGGCTCGCCTGGTAACGCCGGACGAGATCAAGGACAGGTGCCCGATCATGGACGTGTCCGGCGTTCTCGGCGGACTCTACGACGTCAATGAAGGTCATCTCGATACCTACGGCGCCGTCTATGCCTATGCCGGAGCCGCCCGCAAGCGCGGCGCCGAAATTTTTGAGCGCAACCGGGTGCTGGAGCTCCAGGCAAAAGCCGGCGGGTCGTGGGAGGTCGTGACCGAGAAAGGCACGATCGTTGCCGAGCATGTGGTCAATTGCGGCGGACTCTGGGCGAAGCAAGTTGGCCTCATGGCCGGTATCGATCTCCCGGTGACGCCGATGGAGCATCACTATCTCTTGACGGAGACGATCCCCGAAGTCGCAGCGATGGATCGGGAGCTGCCGCTGATGGTCGACCTCGAGGGGTTCACCTATATGCGCCAAGAGGGCAAAGGCATCCTCCTTGGCATCTACGAGACCAACTACAAGCACTGGCACATGGAAGGGGCGCCTTGGGACTACGGCATTGAACTCAATCAGGAGGACATCGATCGCATCGGGCCGGAGCTGGAGATGGGGTTCAGGCGGTTTCCCTGCCTCGAGCGGACCGGGATCAAGAAATGGGTCAATGGCTCCTTCACATTCACGCCGGATGGAAACCCGCTGGTGGGACCCATTGCCGGCGTGCCCAACTATTGGGCGGCCTGCGGCGTCATGGCCGGGTTCCTGCAGGGCGGCGGCGTCGGCCTAAGCCTGGCGCAGTGGATGATCGAAGGCGAGCCAGGGGCCGACATCTACGGCATGGACATCGCGCGCTACGGCAAATTCGCCGCAAATCGTGAATATCTGAAGCAGACGACCGGCCAGTTCTACTCGCGTCGTTTCGTCATGACCTACCCGAACGAGCAGCTCCCGGCCGGACGAGCCCTGCGGACTGCACCTGCCTACGAGGCGATGACGGGGAATGGCAGTCGCTGGGGCGTGAGTTGGGGCCTCGAGGTTCCGATTTATTTCGCGCCGTCCACGAACTTCGTGGAGAACCCGACGCTCAAGCGATCGAACGCACACGACATCGTCGGCGCCGAATGCCGGCGGGTCCGCGAGGGCGTCGGGCTCCTCGATATCTCCGGCTTCTCGCGCTACGAAGTGACAGGGCCGAAGGCCGGCGCGTGGCTCGACCATGTGCTGGCTTCACGCATTCCAGCACCCGGCCGAGCCGCTCTGGCACCCATGCTGTCGCCCTCGGGTAAGCTCAAGGGAGACCTGAGCGTCTTCAATTGGGGTGACGGCAACTATTGGATCATGGGGTCCTACTATCTGCGCCAATGGCATATGCGCTGGTTTGCCGGTCTTTTGCAGGATGGCGTTGCGGTCCGGGATATCTCCGATGACTGGGTGGGCTTCTCCCTCGCGGGACCGCGATCGCGCGACGTCCTGGCCGCGGTCGTCCGCAACGCAGATGTGTCGAATACGGCGCTCCGCTTCATGTCCTGCCGCGAAATGGACGTCGGCATGTGCCGGGCCAAGGTGGGCCGCCTATCCGTGTCCGGCGAGCTCGGCTTCGAGATAAACGTGCCGGCGGCGGAGCATCTCACCCTCTACCGAACGCTGAAGCAGGTGGGTGCCGCGCACGGCATGCACGAATATGGTTTCAATGCGCTCCTCAGTCTGCGCATGGAAAAATCATTCGGCATCTGGTCACGCGAGTTCACGCAAGCCTATACGCCCGGGATGACCGGGCTCGACCGATGGATTGCGTTCGACAAAGTCGAGTTCATCGGGCGCGAAGCGGTATTGCGGGAGCGCGATGTGGAAGCAGCGCCGCGGCGCTTGGTCACCCTGGACATCGCGGCGGACGATGCCGATGCGTCTGGCTACGAGCCGGTCTGGCACAAGGGCAACCGGGTCGGCTATGTGACATCGGGGGCCTATGGGCACTGCCTGGGCAAGAGTTTGGCGCTAGCCTTGGTCGACAAGCATCTATGCAATCCAGGCACGGAACTCTCGGTGCATGTCGTCGGTGTCGAGCGCAAAGCGCAGGTTATTGCCCCATCGCCTCACGACCCAGCAGGCCGCCGCATGCGAGCGTAATGCCTAGCGCTTCATAGCCTCGAAGACGATCGCCTGCAGCGTCATGCGGCCGGGATCGCGGCCGAATGCGGCAATGAGCGCATCGGTCACTGCCTTGCGTACTTGTTCGGCCTCGACGCCGCCGCGCTGGTTGATCTGCTCGATCACCGGGTTGCCGAAGACCAAGCCGCGGGCGAACTGGGCCGCTTCGGGGATCTCTTTCTCCACCGTGACCACGCTGGCGCTGAGGCCGGTGAACCCGGCGGCGAGCAGGGACTCCTTGATCGGGTCGATCGCGTGGTAGCCGAAGGGCACGCGGTAGAATCCGGGCGGATCGGCAGGAAAGAAGCTGCCGATCGTCTCATGCGCGATGCGGGCGTAGGCATTGTAGCGGTGCGCATCCCACACATTGAAGAGATAGCGGCCGCCCGGCGCCAGGACGCGCTGCACCTCGCGGTAGGACTTGTCCTTGTCGGGAAAGAACATCACGCCGAACTGGCAGATGACGGCATCGAAGCTCGCATCGGCAAACGGTAGCTGGGTGGCGTCCGCCTGCTTGAGCTCGACCTTTTCTCCGGCTCGGAATTTTCCGCGCGCGACTTCGACCATCGGCGGATTGAGGTCGGTCGCGGTCAGCTGCGCGGCGGCCGGCAATAGATCCCGGAGCTTGCGGGTGACGATGCCGGTGCCGCAAGCGGTCTCGAGCACCCGGGCGGGTTTCGATGCGGCGGCCCGCTTTGCCATGTCGAGGGCGTAGTCGACGAAGATCATCGGCCCGAGGCCGCGGTCGTAGTTCTCGGGAATGCTGCCGACGAAGCTCGCGACTTGCCCGCTCATGAAGCCCTCCTCCGATCCGGACTCTCAGCCTCTGGCGCGCGGATGCGCGACGCGATGCACCTCGATGAGCCGGCCCAGATCGACCGCGGTATAGCGCTGGGTGGTGGACAGCGAGCTATGGCCCAAGAGCTCCTGGATCGCCCTCAGATCGGCCCCTTCGGCCAAGAGATGAGTGGCGAAGCTGTGCCTGAGGGCATGGGGCGTGGCCGAGTCGGCCAAGCCCAGACCGGCGCGCAGCTTTGCCATGGCACCCTGCACGATGCGCGCATTCAGCCGCTTGCCGCGGACGCCGACGAACAGCGGATCCTTAGGCCCGAGCCCGATCGGACAAAGCCTGAGATAGGCCTCGATCGCATTCGCCACCACCGGCAGCACCGGCACCATCCTTTGCTTGTTGCCCTTGCCGGTGACGGTCATCGCCGGCGGGTGCGGTGCTTGGCCGCGATTCAAGGCCAAGGCCTCGCCGATACGCAACCCAGCACCATAGAGCAAGGTCATGATCGCCAGATCGCGGGCACCGACCCACTCCTCGATCGGGAGCAACGCAGCTTCGTCCAGCGTCCGCTCCGCCTCGCCCACGCTCAAGGCCTTGGGCACGGAGCGGGGCAGACGCGGCGTGCGCACGACACCCAAGGCCGGGCTCTGGGCTAGCCCGCGACGCTCCAGGAACCGGATGAGATTGCGCAGGCTGGCGAGCGCGCGCGCGGTCGAGCTGCGCTTCAGCCCGTCGGTCGCGCGCCTGGCGAGATAGGCGCGGTAATCCGCCGGCTTCAAGGCCGAGAGGTGCTGGAGACCGGGCATCTCGCCCAGATGCTGGGTGAGGAAATCGAGGAAGCCGGCGATGTCGCTGGCATAGGCAGACAGCGTATGGAGAGACGCGCGCCGCTCGCTTGCAAGCCAGGAGCGCCAATCGCCGATCGCTGCGGTCAGCCGCTCATCGGCCGAAAAGCCGATTACGCCGGCAGATCCAGCCATGTCCGGATCGAGAACTCGAGGGCCCGGGCAAGAAAGCCCAGAAGCTCGGTGCCCTGGCCGGGATGGAAGGCGCCTTCGCGCCTGGAGCCGAAGGCGACCAGCCCGGCCGGCGCCCGGGAACTCACCCGGAGCCGGACCAGCGCATCGGAGCGCACCAGGCTCGCCGCCGCCCCGAAGATGCTGGCGTCGCCCTCGGTGATCGAACGCAGCATGACCTCGCGGTTCGGGCCCATGAAGCCGTCGACCGCATGCGGGGGTAGCCTAACGATGCCGGCGGCGCGCGCGCCCGGCAGCATGGTGCCATTCGCCTCGACGCAGAGCGTCACCACGTCGACGTCGAGGACGACCGCGAGGTCGGTGGTGATGATCTGCAGCAGATGATCGCAGCTGGTGGCAGTGAGCAGCGCCAGCACGGCCGCATGCACCCGGCTCTGGTTCTGCAGGTTGACCCGCGAGGTGGCGATCAGCTTCCTCTGGGTGGCCTTGAGCCGGGTCACCTCGGCGCGAATCCGATCCAGGAGGAAGGTCTGCAGATCGACCACCCCCTCGCCGATCTCGCGCTCCGGCGGCCTGAGCGCCAGGACCGCGTCGGGATGCTTCAAGAGGAAATCCGGGTGCAGGCGCAGATACTCCGTCACCGTCTGGGCGTCGAGCTCGTCCTCGGGCGGAACGATGGCGGGCTTTTGCGGGTCCATGGGCGTGCGGGTCATAGTGCTGCCAGGGTCATGGGGTGGCCAAGTCTAGAGGATCGCCGTGCTCAAAGGATTGACTGTCCGGTCTTCTTCCAATCGGCAAGAAAGGCATCGAGCCCTTTGTCGGTGAGCGGATGCTTGAACATCTGCTTGAGCACGGCAGGCGGCAAGGTCGCAACATGGGCGCCGAGCTTGGCCGCCTCGATCACGTGAATCGGATGGCGCACCGAGGCGACCAGCACTTCCGTGCGGATGTCCTCGTAATTGTCGTAGATCTCGACGATTTCGGCGATGAGCTGCATGCCGTCCTGGCCGATATCGTCGAGGCGGCCGACGAAGGGGGAGATGAAGCTCGCCCCGGCCTTGGCGGCGAGCAAGGCCTGGGCCGCGGAAAAGCACAAGGTGACGTTGACCTTGGTGCCTTCCTGGGAAAGCGCCCGGCAGGATTTGAGTCCGTCGGGGGTGAGCGGCACCTTGACCGTGACGTTCTTGGCGATCTTGGCGAGCTTGCGTCCCTCGGCCAGCATCGTGGCATAGTCGGTCGCGGTCACCTCGGCCGAGACCGGGCCGGGCACCACGGCGCAGATCTCCTTGATCACCTCCAGCATCGGCCGGCCGCTCTTCTGGATCAGGGACGGGTTGGTGGTGACGCCATCGAGGAGGCCGGTTGCCTCGAGCTCGCGAATCTCCGCCACGTCGGCGGTGTCGATGAAGAACTTCATGAGAAAGCTGCCGAACCTGGCCTCGAAAACATACTAGCAATTGTAGCTGATGACGGCAGAAGACGCCAGAGATGCGACCGAGTCGGAGATGGGGCAGCGCCGTGTGAGCGTGCTCCTGCCGCTGCCGCTCGCCGGCGCTTACGACTATTTGGTGCCGCCGGAGCTGGCGCTCGAGCCCGGCGATTTCGTCGCCGCTCCCTTGGGTCCGAATGAGTTCCTGGGCGTGGTCTGGGGCGAGGCCAGCGGCGAGGTGCCGGTCGCCCGCCTGAAGGCGATCATCGACCGGCTCGACGTGCCGCCGCTCTCCCAGGTGCAGCGGCGTTTCGTCGATTGGGTGGCGCAGTACACGGTGAGCCCGCCCGGTGCGGTCTTGCGCATGGCGATGAGCGTGTCGGCAGCGCTCGAGCCGAAGCGGCCGATCCTGGCCTATCGCCGGACCGATGAGCCGCCCGGCACCATGACCGTGACGCCGGCCAGACGCCGCGTGCTGGCGCTCCTGGCCGACGGCCCGCCCCGGCCGATGGGCGAGATTGCGCGGGAGGCCGGAGTCGGTACCTCGGTCGTCAAAGGACTGGTGGCGCTGCACCAGCTCGAAGCCGTCGAGCTGCCGCCGCCGCCTTCCTTCCGCGAGCCGGATTGGCGCCACCCCGGCCCCACCCTATCGGCCGACCAGGAAGCGGCGGCCACCGCGTTGCGCCTGCTCCTCGACAGGCCCGGCTTTGCCGTCACTCTCCTCGATGGCGTCACCGGCAGCGGCAAGACCGAAGTATATTTCGAGGCGATCGCCGCCGCCCTCGCCCAAGGCAAGCAGGCGCTGGTGCTGCTGCCGGAGATCGCGCTCTCGGCCGAATGGCTCGCCCGCTTCGAGAGCCGGTTCGGCGTCGCACCGGCCGCCTGGCATTCCGATCTGACCCAGGCGGAGCGGCGCGTGACCTGGCGGGCGGTGGCCGAAGGGGTGGCCAGGGTCGTGGTCGGCGCCCGCTCGGCCCTCTTCCTCCCCTATCCGGAGCTGGGGCTCATCGTCGTCGATGAAGAGCACGATGGCGCCTTCAAGCAGGAGGACGGCGTCATCTACCACGCCCGCGACATGGCGATCGTCAGAGCGCAATTGGGCCAGCATCCGGTGGTGCTGAGCTCGGCCACGCCGTCCTTGGAAAGCCTGGTCAATGTCGAGAGCGGGCGCTATCGGCGCCTTGGCCTGCCCGATCGCCACGCCGGCGCGTCGCTCCCCACGATCGAAGCCATCGACATGCGCGGCATCCGCATGCCGGCAACCCAATTCCTGTCGCCGCCCCTCCGCCAGGCCGTGGCCGACACGCTGGCCCAGGGCGAGCAGGCGATGCTCTTCCTCAATCGCCGCGGCTATGCGCCGCTGACGCTCTGCCGGACCTGCGGCCATCGCCTGAACTGCCCCAATTGCTCGACCTGGCTGGTGGAGCACCGGCTGGCCGGCAGGCTGCAATGCCACCATTGCGGCCGCATGGAGAGGCTGCCCCTGCAATGCCCGGCTTGCGGCGCCGAAGGCTCGCTTGCCGCCTGCGGGCCCGGGGTCGAGCGTCTGGCGGAGGAGATGCGGGCGCTGGCGCCGGCGGCACGGCTGGCGGTCATGGCGAGCGACACCATCGGCGGGCCGGCCGAGGCGGCCGAGATCGTGCGCTCGATCCGCGAGCACGAGGTCGACATCGTCATCGGGACCCAGATGGTGGCCAAGGGCCACAACTTCCCCATGCTGACCCTGGTGGGCGTGGTCGATGCCGATCTTGGGCTTGCCGGCGGCGATCTCCGCGCCAGCGAGCGCACCTATCAGCTCCTGCACCAAGTCGCCGGCCGTGCCGGGCGCGCCGAACGCCCGGGGCGCGTGCTGATGCAGACCTATCAGCCGGGCGAGGCGGTGATCGCCGCCCTCATCGCCGGCGACCGCGACCGTTTCATCGAAGCCGAAACGCAGTCCCGCGAAGCAGCGTGCATGCCGCCCTTCGGCCGGCTGGTGGCCCTCATCATCTCCGGCCATGACGTCGATGCCGTCATCCGCACCGCCCGCTTGCTGGGCCAGAAGGCGCCCCGCGGCGATGGTGTGAGCGTGCTCGGGCCGGCGCCGGCCCCTCTCTCCTTGCTGCGCGGCCGGCACCGGCATCGGCTCTTGTTGAAGGCACCGAGGAACGTCCGCGTGCAGCCCCTGGTGCAAGCCTGGCTGGCCCAGGTCAAGGTGCCCGGCAGCGTGCGCGTCGCCGTCGATATCGATCCCTACAGCTTCATGTGAGCGCCGGCGACGGAGCACGCCGAAGGTGCCCGGTGAGAAGGCAAAAACCGCCTGATTGTTCGCGATCAGTCACGCTCGCCATGAGCGCCCGAGCGCGGAGACCTATCCTTGCGCCTTTGAGCAAGACGGTGAGGGCTCGACCTTCGGGACGACAGGCTTGCCCCACACCATGGCGAAGCTAATCGGGCGGTCGCGATATATAGCCCACTTGGGCTTCGCCTCCAGCCATGCAGTATCGATGAGGGCTTCCTCCATCTCGGCCAGACGCCAGCCTGCCGCGCCGGCAGCGCTGACATGCTCACTAAACAGATGGACGTAGCTCTCGATCGCTACCGGGCGCCCCGGGCTCTGGTCAAAATGGGTGGGTATCCCGGCCATGAGGAACCAGGGATGGTACCCCACGAGCACGAATTGCCCGCCGGTGTGCGTCAGACGCGCAGCCTCGCGATAGAGGGGGAGCAGACTTGGAAGATGTTCGTCCGCCAGGAATTGGGTGACGAGATCATACCCGGCATCGGGGAGATCCACGGCTCTCACATCCCCGACCAGCAAGCTCCGATAGACGCCACGACTGCGGGCCCGATCGAGCATGGCTGGCGTGAGGTCGATCCCATCGACGGCGGCCACGCCTTGAGCCCTCAGCCAGGCTCCGCTCCGTCCAGTGCCGCACGCGAGGTCTAGGGCGCGCGCGACCTTGGACCATTCGATGCTTCGGAGACGGTCGGCGAGCCGAAGGTCCATGAGGTCCAGCACGGTTGCCTCATAGGTTGGCGCCCAAGCCTCATAACCTTCGCGGACCGGGACGGTCGGGTAATGGCGTGCGTCGAAGCGAGAGAAATCGATCATTGTCTCCGTCGGCTATCCGATCGCGCGGTGATACCGCCACGCATAAATTATGCAGCCGGATCCACGAGCTTGGCATGTGGGGGCAGATCCGGGACGGTACTGACCAACCGCGCCTCACGGCCGCCTTCGAGCCGGATGCGTTCCCAAAGAATGAGGCCGGGCGCTATCGGCACCTCCTGGTCATTATTCCGGCCCGTCCAGAAAGCCAGTGCCGGCGTTGCGACGTCTTGCCAACCGAGTTCTGGGAGTCTGGCCTCCATGGTCTGAATTGCGGGTGAGGCGTAGCGCCAAAGCGAACGACCGATGAAGGAGGATGCAGATCCGCGCCAGGAGACCGTGCGGGCAGGCGACGCGGCGAGGAGAATATGCGTTGCATCGCAAACGAGGTGGACCGGTATCGAGGCCGCCTCCACCAGGCGCTTCAGCGCGCGGTCCGCCGAAGGATAGGGCGCGATAAGGCGAGCCATCGCCGCTCTTGCATCCTCGGAGAGGGCGAGCGTACCGGTCTCCCAGCGCGAGATGGTGGCTTGGGAAACGCCAAACAACTCGGCCACATGGCTCTGTTTGAGGCCTCGCAGCTGTCGCATGCGCCGGAAAACCTGTCCAGGATGTCTCATGGCGGCAGGCTAACCCGGCGGCCGCCTTTGCTCCAGCCACTCGGCCCGGATGCGAGCTTGGCGCAAGTCGGCCTGTGTGCATTCGTCCCGCAACGGGCGCGCGGTCGATATCGATCCCTACAGCTTCATGTGAAGGTGGCGCCGCCCCGCCAGCACCAGGAGGACGCCGGCGAGTTGCAGCGACACCGCCAGCACCAGCGGTGCCGTATAGCCGCCGGTCCAATCGCGAAGCACGCCGAAGGTCCCCGGCGCAAAGGCGAAGACCGCCTGGTTGATCGCGGTCAAGAGCGCCACCACCCGCTGCACCTGCGCCCGCTCATATTCCGCCTGCGCCATCAAGGGCGGCAGCGTCACCAGATTGCCGAAGCCGAGGCCGAAAAGAATGCAGCCTGCCACCACCATGGGCGCGCCATCCGCCGCCGCGACCAGGCTGACGCCGCAAGCTTGCACGAAGAGATTGGCGGCGGTCACCAGGCGGCGATCGGCGGCGCCGATCAATTCGCCCAGCAGCAATCGTCCGCCGATGCCGCAGCCGGTGATTAAGCTCAAGGAGGCCGCCGCTCCGGCCTCGCCCAAACGCGGCGCCAGCAGGGTCACCAGATGCGCCGCCAGCCCGACCTGCGCAAAGAGGCCGAGGGCGAAGGTGCCCGACATGGTGAGAAAGCGCGGCATGCGCAGAAGCTGGGCGCGCGTCAGGAGTGCCGGCTTCGGCGTCGGTTGGCTCCGCTGGCTCGAGTGGAGGCTCGAATCCTTGCCGTCGGGGGCGAGGCCCAGCGCCTCCGGCGTCCGGCCGAGATAGCGACCGGAGAGCCACCACAAGGCGAGCAGCAGCGGCAGCACCATAGTGAGTGTCGCCGGCACCAAGCCCAGGCGGTTTATCAAGAGCATCCACACCGGCGCCAGCACCAAGCCGCCGAAGCTGGCGCCGTTGAGAGCATGGCCGAGGGCCGCTGCCCGCCTCGCCTCGAACCAGGGTGCGACGATGGCATTGATCGCCGCCCCGCTAGTCGCAGCCCAACCCATGCTGGTGAGGAGAATGGCCGCGAAGAGCTGCCAAGGCGCTGCGGCCAAGGACCAGGCGAGCATGCCGAGCGCCAGTGCCGCGCCGCCGAGGCGGGTCGTCCATACGAGGCCGAGCCGGCGATGGATATCGCTCAAATAGGCGATGATCCCGGCGCCCACGATGTAGTGGGCGGTGATCGCCATCGAAATGACGGAGACCGGCCATCCCCGGCTTTCATGCAGCGCATAGAGGAACACCGACGGCCCGTAGAAGCCGAGGCCCCAGCCATAGGCGGCAACCGCGAAGGCGGCGGCCACCACCTTCCAGCCGAAGAAGACTTTGCCTATGTCTCGCTCTTCGATCGTCGTCATCGCCTCGACCTTGATGGCGCATTCTGGATAGCATCGCGACGAAGCCGCATGCTCGCCGGAATCGGACGCGGTCGTCCGCGGGGAGGGTTGGGGAGGGGGTGATCCTCACCCCCTCCCATAGTCCACCCCCAGAGAAGGGTTGCGGATGCGCCGAAGCCGGCGATGATGGTGGGTGATGCTCGACCACGCGGAATGCGAAGCCGCCCGTCAGCGGCGCGATCACGGCTATGACGGCCGCTTCTTCACCGGCGTCAGGACCACGCGGATCTATTGCCGCCCGGTCTGCCCGGTGAAGCCGGCGCGACCGGAGAATGTGCGCTTCTATCCCACCGCGGCGGCGGCGGAGGCGGCGGGCTTTCGACCGTGCTTGCGCTGCCGGCCGGAGACCGCACCCTTCAGCCCGGCCTGGAAGGGCTCGCGCGCCATCGTCGAGCGCGCGAGCCGGCTCATTCAAAACCACGCCCTCGGTGACGGCTCGGTCGAAGCGCTGGCGGCGCGTGTCGGCATCGGGGCAAGGCAGCTCTCGCGCCTCTTCCGCAAACATCTCGGCGCCAGCCCGACTGAGATGGCGCGTACGGCCAGGGTGCAGCGCGCCAAGCGGCTCTTGGACGAAACCCGGCTCACCATCGCCGAGGTGGCGCTCCGCGCCGGCTTCGGCAGCCTCAGGCGCTTCAACGCCGTCTTCGCCGAGGTCTACCGGCGGCCGCCCTCCTCCATCCGCCGCCAGCGGCGTCAGCCGATGAGCCTCAGCCTTCCGCGGGACCGTGCTGCCCAGCGGACGACGGCTTAGGCCTTCTCCAGACGCACATCGGCCACGCGCCCGTCGGTCATGCGGACGAGCTCGTCGGGGGTGAGGGGGAAGACGGCATTGGGCGTGCCGGCGGCAGCGTAGAGCCGGGTGAGCGCCAAGAGATCGCGATCGATGACGGTGATCGGCGGCTCGGAATGGCCGATGGGGGCGACGCCGCCGATGGCAAAGCCGGTGCGCTCGCGCACGAAGGCGGCATCCGCCTTGCCGATCGCCTGGCCGATCACGCTCGCGACCTTGGCTTCGTCCACCCGGTTGCCCCCCGAGGCGATCACCAGGACCGCGCGGTTGCTGGGCTTGGCGCGGAAAATGAGGCTCTTCACGATCTCCTCCACCCGGCAGCCCATGGCGGCGGCGGCCTCGGCCGCACTTCTGGTCGAATCCGGCAGCTCGACCACCGTGTTTGAAAAGCCGCGCCCGGCCAGCAGATCCTGCACCCGCTGTGCGGCTGGTTTCAGAGCTCCCACCATCGTTGCCGATCCCTTTGCTGAATGCGTGGCGGCGGACCATGCCATTGTCCGCGTGCGATTTGGAAGAAGAGGATTTCACCACGGAGACACGGAGGGCACGGAGGAAGAGTTGATCATTTCTGGCGCGAAGCGCCGAGGACATTTCTTCTCGGTGCCCTCCGTGTCTCCGTGGTGAATCTTTTTGTAGGCGCCAGTGGCGCGAATCGATAAGCGCAGGTACTAAATCCCCATGGCGGCCTCACCCGACCCAGCCGGCACCGATGCGATCGCCGCGCTCGCCCAATCGGTCATCACCGGCGAGCGGCGCGCGCTGGCCCGGGCGATCACCTTGGTCGAGTCGACCCGGACCGACGATCGCACGCGGGCCGAACGGCTCATCGAAGCCCTGCTGCCATCGACCGGAGGCTCCATCCGGCTTGGCATCTCGGGAGCGCCTGGGGTCGGCAAGTCGAGCTTCATCGAGGCCTTCGGGCTCTACCTCGTGCGCCAGGGGCTGAAAGTGGCGGTGCTGGCGGTCGATCCCTCCTCGGAGATCAGCCGCGGCTCGATCCTGGGCGACAAGACAAGGATGCCGGAGCTCTCGCGCAACCCGTCGGCCTTCATCCGGCCCTCGCCGACCTCGGGCGCATTGGGCGGTGTCGCCCGGCGCACCCGCGAGGCGGTGCATGTGGTGGAGGCCGCCGGCTTCGATGTGGTCATGGTCGAGACCGTCGGTGTCGGCCAGTCGGAGACCGACGTCGCCGATTTGACCGACATGTTCCTGTTGCTGCTGGCGCCGGGCGGCGGCGACGAGCTGCAAGGCTTGAAGAAGGGTATCGTCGAGCTCGCCCACGCGCTCATCGTCAACAAGGCCGACGGCGATCTCAAAGCCGCCGCCGAGCGGGCGGCGGCCGACTACAAGGGAGCGCTCGGCATCCTCGGCTCGCAAGGCGACGGGCGCTGGCGCCCGGAGGTGCTCTTGTGCTCGGCGCGCGAGGAAGCGGGGCTCGCCGAGATCTGGCAGATGATCGGCCGCTACCGCAAGACCATCGGTCCCGCTCAGCTCGCGCTACGCCGCGCCGATCAGGCCAAGCGCTGGATGTGGCGGGAGGTGGAAGATGGCTTGTTAGCCGCCTTCAAGACGGATCCCGCCGTGAACCATCGCATCGCGGCACTCGAGGCCGAGGTGGCGCGCGGCACCATGAGTCCGGCGGCGGCTGCGGGGGAACTCCTGGGGATTTTCCGGGGCGGCGGCAAGAGCCAGCGATAGGCGCGGAAGGATGCAGTCCAAGCCCGTCCCTCCCTGCGCGTGCGCCGGGACCGGGACGCTGGGACTGTGGATGCGCCGCGGTCAGAGGTCGCGCAATGCCTCCGGCCGATCACGGGTGCTTTGCTGATGCTGGGCCTCGATCGCCGCGTCGACTTCGGCTAGGACGCTGTTGCAGTCCAGCGCGCCGTCGCGGTTCGCCTCGGCCTCTGCCTCGCGCAGCATCGCCTGAAACTGGCGACGGTCTTCGGATTCCTGCGGCGCCGCGCCTTTCATCCTCTCCTATTACTAAAGCAATTTGCTTTACGCAGCTAATGCAAATCCCTATATGAAGCCATGTGGTCGGTAGCCTACGCGGCCGACGCCTTGAAGACATTGAGCCGGATGGATCGGACGATCGCAAGGCGCATTCGCTCGAAAATTCTAGCGCTCGCAGCCGATCCCTCGGTGCCGAATAACAACATCAAGAAGCTGACGGGCATGGAGGGCTATCGGCTGCGCGTCGGCGACTGGCGCGTCGTCTATGTTCTGAACCGGCAGGTGTTGACCGTTCTCGTGGTCAAGGTCGGACACCGCAGCGAGGTCTACGAATGACGAGGCAGATCATCACACAGGGCGGCAAGGCCGCCTTCGTCGTGATCTCGATCGACGAATGGCGGCGCATCGAGTCGGCGCTGGAGGACCGCGCCGATGCGGCGGCGGTGCGGGCGTTCCTGAAGCGCCCGACGGAGACCTTTCCCGATTCAGTGCTGGCCGCGATCCTCGGCGGCGGCCACCCGCTCAAGGCTCTACGCGAGCACCGAGGCTTGACCCAAGCCAAGCTTGCCAAGGCAAGCGGCACCAGCGCGGTTTACATCTCCCAGATCGAGCGCGGCCAGCGCCGCGCCGGCCGCAAGCTGCTGGCAAAACTCGGCAAGGCGCTCGATGTCGATGCGGACACAATCTGGCTCAATTCGACGAAGTCATAGGAGGTTCGGGCCTGGCTTCGACAGGCACAACTCAGCTTGCTTGGGTACGGCTCTTCCATTGAGCCCAGTCAATAGGATGCAGCTTCTCTGCGACATTCAGGGCGTCTGGAGGAACACGATCCGTAAATAGCACCAGATTTCGGCATTTCCACCGAGCGCTTGGAACGATCACCCCATCAAAATCGAGGAAATGGGCAATCTCGGCAATTTCCTGCGTACGTGAGTACTCGTCGTGTCGGCGAAGGTATTCGAGAGAGCCGTATTTGGTGATGTCTACGCCAAGTGTGGCGAGCTTTCCTAGGTCCGAGAGACGTAATGCGCGACGCAATTTTGCTCGCAATTTGTATAGGCAAAATTGCATCCGAGATGGAAAAACCGGTTGGCCTCGCATCAAGTGGAAGTACATCTCCGCTAAGGCGCCATCAGCTTCAAGGGACGCATAGAGCACCTCAAACGTGCCGTCGTCCCAACGGCCTCCAGATGATGATCCGCGGAGAGGATCGCGATCCGCGCGCACCGCGCGCCAAATGTCGTCGTCGAATCTCTCGGCCTTCGAAGCTTCGATTGCGTCGTAGAGGACGTTGTCCCGAACTTTACGACGGGGGCCTTGTCTCAAAGGTATGCGCCTGAATCCAGCCGATCTAGAATGCCGAGTACTTCTTCCGACTTGCCAGCGTTGATGAGATCAATTGCTCTTTCACCGTTGAGCTGCGGATGTCTTGAGAAGAGCCAAATTCGAATTTCCTCGGCCGTGTAATATTCCCGTAGTCGTCCAACTATGTAGTGCAAATCAGATAAAACCAGTTGCGTTCGCGGCTGCGGGTTGGCCTTCCCGTGTGACCATCGCGAAACCGTCGCGGTTGATACGTCCGCGATGTTTGCGATGTCGGTGCCCTTTAGACCTCCAACCTCACGCAGTTCATCAATGTATCTAGCAACAGCACTCTGCATGGCGGTCACATCTCGCCTCGACGTTCGCGATCAAGCACATTGCGCAATGCAATGCAGGCGCTGCGATCAACCTCGAGCCATTGGTCGCGATGCCCTTGCCGTAGAAAATCGCCCGGCGCCAAAATCGCGTCGACACCATACTCGATGGCGCAATGCGCAATCTGCTGTATCAGGCCGCCCGTATGGCCGAGCCGGAGATAGTGGGCAACCGGCTGTCGCGGCCCTTGAATTCCAGGCAATGGCAACATCTTAGCGTTCATTCTCATATCTTGACGCATATTGACGTTTTCGTTTCATGATAGCTATTATATGTAATGTAAACGTCGCCATCAAGCTCGCTTGGCATCCTCAACCACCAACTGCCGAGCCGTAGACGTACTTTCCGCCATTGCTTGACTGCCCGGCCGCCCTGCCCTACAACCCGGCCTCTTGCCGTCCGGAGGGTCTTCCGGCGGCTTTTTGATATTGGATCTCCGCCATGGCCCGACGCTGCGCGATCTCCGGCAAAGGTGTGCTGGTTGGCAACAATGTGAGCCACGCCAACAACAAGACCAAGCGCCGGTTCCTGCCCAACCTGCAGGACACGACCATGCTCTCCGATGTGCTGGGCCAGCTCGTGCGCTTGCGCCTGACGACCCACGCGATCCGCACCATCGAGCATTCCGGCGGACTCGATGCCTTCCTCCTCGACACCTCCGATACCAAGCTGCCGGACGCCGCCATTCGCCTGAAGCGCCGCGTCCAGCGCGCCAAGGCCAAGCGCGAGGCGAAGGCCGCTTAAGGCGGCCGCAGCCCTTCCTCTTACGTCATGCCCGGGCTCACATGAGGGTGTTGTCGTCAAGGGGTCATTTGGCTCTCCGTCTTTTAGATCCTGGAGCGAGCCTGTTGTCAGCCACGGCGTCGATGCCGTGGAACCTCACATCCGGTCGCCGCTGTTTGCGGCTGGCACCACAA
>JACQAG010000062.1 GCA_016195085.1 Pseudomonadota bacterium
CCTTCGCGGCCCGAGACCGAGCCGAGCGTGGTGTCGCCGCTGGGTGCCGGCGAGAGCCATGCCTTCGCGCGCGGCAAGCTCATCCATCGCCTGCTGCAGACCTTGCCCGATCTCGATGCCGGTGCGCGGGCGGCGGCCGCACGCCGGCTGCTCGCGCGCCCGGCCTACGGGCTTTCGTCCGGCCAGATCGACGCGATCGCGGCCGAGACGCTGGCCGTGCTCGCCCATCCGGAATTCGCCGCCGCGTTCGAGGGGCCGGGCCTTGCCGAAGCGGCAATCGTGGCACGGCTGGGCGCGCGTGCCTTGTCGGGCCGGATCGATCGCCTGTGCGTGCGCGACGAAGCGGTCTACGTCATCGACTACAAGACCAACCGGCCGCCGCCGGCCGACGTGAAGGACGTCGCACCCGTCTATCTCGCACAGCTGGCCGCCTATCGCGCGGCGCTTGCGCCGCTCTTCCCGGGTCGGGCGATCCGATGCGCGCTGCTGTGGACCCACGCACCGCGCCTGATGCCGGTTCCGGCCGCGATGCTCGACGGATTCGCACCTAACTGACTGATCGGGCGGGATAGTTTCTTTGAGGCCGGTGCGCCTTGACCGCGGCCTTGGCGCTTCCTACGTTCAAGGTCCTTCGATTCGCTGTTCTTTCGCGAGGCTTCCATGAGCGCCAACACCACCAAGGTTACCGATGCCAGCTTCCAGGCCGACGTCCTGCAGTCGACGGCCCCCGTGCTGGTCGATTTCTGGGCGGAATGGTGCGGCCCCTGCAAGCAGATCGCTCCGGCCCTCGACGAGCTGGCCGGCGACATGGCCGGCAAGCTGACCGTCGCCAAGATCAACATCGACGAGAACCCGAACACGCCGTCGAAGTACGGCGTGCGCGGCATCCCGACGCTGATGCTGTTCAAGGGCGGCGAAGTTGCCGCCACCAAGATCGGTTCGCTGCCCAAGAGCAAGCTCTACGAATGGGTGCAACAGAACGTCTGACCGCTTCCGGTCGCGACTTCGCGAACCCCGCGCCGGCCGCAAGGCCCGCGCGGGGTTCGTCGTTCCGGGGGTCAGGAAAGCTGTGCGTCGAGCCAGGCTGAAAGGCGCTGGCCGTAATGCGCCCAGGTGAATTCCTCGGCGCGCGCGCGGGCCGCGAC
>JACQAG010000063.1 GCA_016195085.1 Pseudomonadota bacterium
AACGGGGCGTCAACAACCTCGCGCCCGACTACGAATATGTGCGGCTGTAGCCGCCGATCCGCATCGCGGGGAGCCATCTCGGAAGGCGAGTAGTCCAACGGAGCGTTGTTTCCCTCCGAGCTTGCAGCTATCGTCGGACCGGGCGTCGGTTCCGGCGCAAGGGAGGGCTTGTCCGATGCGCACAACCACATGGAATCTATGGCGATATGTATGGCGCTGCGGGGGCGCGGGGCTGGCCGCGGCGACGCTCCTTGGAATCGCCGCGGTTTCGGCGTCGGCCGCGGTTCCCGACATCCGCAGCAACGACAATCATCAAGCGGCCGGGAAGTTCGAGGGCGGCGTGCTGGCGCTTGCGCTCGAGACCGGGATCGGCACCTGGCGCGTTGACGGCGCGGATCGGCCGGGCGTGCCGATCCAGGCCTTTGCCGAGGTGGGACAGTCCCCGCAAGTTCCGGGCCCGCTCATCCGCGTGCCGGCCGGCACCGAAATCCGGCTTTCGGTCCGCAATGCGCTCGCCGATGCGCCGCTCACCCTCCACGGACTGTTCGACCGCCCGGCGGAGAGCGATCAGCCGCTGGTGGTGCCCTCCGGCGAGACCAAGATGGTCCGCTTTCGGCTGAGCACTCCCGGTACCTACTATTATTGGGGCTCGACGACCGGCAAGACGGTGGCGCAGCGCATGGGCGCCGACTCGCAGCTTTCCGGCGCCATCGTCGTCGATCCGCCCGGTGCCGCACCCGACCCCAAGGAAGAGGTCCTCGTCTTCACCGAATGGCTGGACGCCTATCGCACCAACGGCGCGCCAGTATTTCCGGCGGCCCTCGCGGTGGTCAATGGCCGGTCCTGGCCGGCGACCCAGCGGTTCGAATACACCCAGGGCGATACGGTCAAGTGGCGCTGGATCAACCTCTCCTTCGAAGACCATCCGCTCCACCTGCACGGCTTCTACTTCCGCCTCGATAGCCGCGGAGACGGGCTCGCCGACACGCTCGATCGCCAGACGCCGAGCCCGCGCGAAAACACCGTGCTGGTGCAGGCGGGCGAGACGCGCACGATCACCTGGGTCGCATCTCGCGCCGGCCAATGGCTGTTTCATTGCCACCACCCCTACCACGTTCGCTCGCACTTCCCGCTCGATCTCATGCAATCCCGGAGCGTTCCGTTCCGCGGCACGCCGGAATGGGAGGCTGCGCTCGCCCCGACGCACGAGATGGGCGGACTGGTGCTGGGCGTGACCATTCAGCCCAAGGGCGGAACCTACGCCATCCATGACCCAACACCTCGCCGGCGCGTCCTGCTAACGGCCGAGGAGGCGCCGGAGAGCACCTCCCAGATCAAGGCGTTCCGCTACGCGCTGGGCGACAAGCCGAGCGCCGCCGCATCGCCATCCCTGGGTCCGCCGATCGTGCTCACTCAGGGCGTGCCGGTGGCCATCACCGTCCGCAATCGGCTCCCCCAGGCGACCACCGTTCACTGGCACGGCATCGAGCTGGAGTCGGCATATTACGACGGCGTCGCGGAGTTCGGCGGCGACGGCAAGCGCCTGACTCCGATGATCCATCCCGGCCAGGAGTTCAAGGCGCTGTTCACGCCTCCGCGCCCCGGGACTTTCATCTATCACACGCACATGAACGATGTGGAGCAGCTCGAGGCCGGGCTCGCCGGCCCGCTCATCGTGCTGCCGCCCGGCGAGACCTTCGATTCCAAGCGCGACCACATCATCATGGTGACGACACCGCGGCCCTTTGCCGATCAGGGCAAGTTCGTGCTGGTGAACGGCGTCAATCCGCCGGCGCCGATCGAGCTCAAGACGGGCGCGCGGCATCGCTTCCGGCTGATCAATATGCATAGCTTCGAGGGCTACCTCACAGTCGAGGTAAAGCATGGCTCCCAGCCGATGCGGTGGCGGGCTCTGGCGAAGGATGGTCGGAGCCTGCCGAAGGTGCGTCAGACCTCGGGACCGGCGCGCCAGCTCGTGACCCAGGGCGAGACCTATGACTTCGAATTCGTCCCGTCAGCACCGGGCGACTACACCTTGGAGCTCTCCAATCAGCGCTTTCGCAAGGTGCTGAACACGGTCTCCTTGCACGTGTCGAAATCGGAGCCCGGCCCCGTGCGGAAATCATCGCTCCCCGCATCGGGATCGCTGGCCGCGTCCGGCGATTGGCCGCAGGGCGCGCTCTGCGCCCCGGGCTCAGCACCGATCGTGGCGCAAGGCGCGGGCGCGGCTCCGTCGATCGAGCAGGCACCGGTTCAGGGCGGCGGCACAAAGGCGGCAGGCCTCTGGCAGAGGCTGGTAGCCGGCGCCACCTTGCTTAGGTGACCGCGGCATCGGCCGCTCGCCGCACCTGCCTTTTGCGCTATAATGCGCGGCCTGCATCTGATTGGCGGGTCGCCGCGCCGGCAGGGCTGGATTCCCGATACGCCGCGGTCGATCGGTAGCCGAGGCACGGGAGCGATGGCGCCAAAGGAAGACTGGGTGATACCGCCGCCGCTGCGCCCGAACCCGAAGCAATTTGGGTTCGATGTGGGCTTGGCGCTGACGTCGGTCGTCGGCCTCCGTTCGGAGATCCCCGAGGACGCCTTCACCGCGGGCACGCTCGGCACGTTGCGCGAGGGCAACGGCGTCGTCATCGGCGCCGACGGGCTGGTGCTCACCATCGGCTATCTCATCCAAGAGGCCGAGACCATTTGGCTGACCGCGGAGGGCGGCCTCGTCGTGTCGGCCCACGTTGTCGGCTACGACCAGGAGACCGGCTTCGGCCTGGTGCAGGCGCTGGGGCGATTGCCGTTGCCGGCGCGCGAGCTCGGCGATTCCAGCGCAATCCGCGCCCGCGACGAGGTGATCGTGGCCGGGTCCGGCGGCATCGAACGGGCGCTCAGGGCCCGCGTCATCGGCAAGCGGGAATTCGCCGGCTACTGGGAATACCTCTTGGATGAGGCGGTCTTCACCGCGCCTGCGCATCCGAGCTGGGGCGGTGCCGCGGTCTTGGGCCAGGACGGGAGCCTGCTCGGGATCGGCTCGCTTCGGGTCGAGCATTCCGGCGGCGAGGGCAACCGGCACGACGTGAACATGATCGTGCCGATCGATCTGTTGAAGCCGGTGCTGGCCGATTTGCGGCAATTCGGCCGCCCGCAGCGCCCTTCGCGCCCTTGGCTTGGCATGTACACGATCGAGAACCAGGAACGCCTGGTCGTCGCCGGCGTCTCCGACGGCGGCCCGGCGCAACGCGCGGGCTTGCGCGTGGGCGACATCGTGAGCGCGGTCGCAGGCGAGCCCGTGACGAATTTGGCCTCGCTCTATCGGCGCCTGTGGAAGCTGGGGGAGGCCGGCGTCGCGGTCCCGATGGTGGTCGAGCGCGACGGAGTGTCGCTGGCGATGTCGGTCAAGTCGGCCAGCCGCACCAAGTTCCTGAAGTCTCCGCGTCTGCACTGAGCGGCGTCGCGGGAACCGCTTGCGCGACCGCCTCTCTTGCCACGATAGTGGCTGCAAGGGCGCGCGTCAGCCGCGCCCACGAAGAACACGCGATGGGAGGGAGTCATGGAGCGGACGTACCTATCCTTGGTCATGGCCGCGGCAATGCTCGCGGCCGTTCCGGCCGCGGCCGAAGAGCAGCCCAAGCGCGGCGGCACGCTCATCTACGCGGTCAACGCCGAGCCGCCCACCTACGACTGCCAGGGCACCACCACCTTCGCCGCCATTCAGACGCTCAATCCCAGCTACTCGCAGCTCCTGAAGTTCGATCCCGACAACTATCCCAATCTCAAGACCGACGTGGCCGAGAGCTACACGGTGGCGCCCGACAATCTCAGCGTCACCTTCAGGCTCAAATCCGGCATCAAGTTCCATGACGGCTCGCCCTTCACCTCCGAAGACGTGCGCGCCACCTTCGATCGCATCCGCAAGCCGCCCGAAGGCGTGGTTTCGGTGCGTCAGGCGGCCTTCGAGGACGTGGCATCGATCGAGACGCCGGATCCGCTGACGGTCGTCTTCAAGCTGTCGGCGCCGAGCGCCTCCATGCTGATGACCTTGGCCAGTCCGTGGAACTGCCTCTACAGCGCCGCCAAGCTCAGGGGCGACATCCATTATCCCGAGCGCAACGTGCTGGGCACCGGGCCCTTCCGCTTCGAGTCGCATGTGCGCGGCTCGCACTGGACCGGCATGCGCTTCGATGGCTATTTCGAGCCGGGCAAGCCCTATCTCGACGGCTTCCGCGTGCAGTTCATGACCGGAGCGCCGATGGTCAACGCGCTTCAGGGCGGTCAGATCCATGCCGAGTTTCGCGGCATCACCCCGGCCGAGCGCGATCGCCTGAAGGCGGCGCTCGGCGACAAGATCGTCATGACCGAGTCACCCTGGCTCTGCAAGTTCGACGTCTTCTTCAACAGCGAGAAGCCGCCCTACAACGATCCGCGGGTGCGCAAGGCGCTGTCGCTCGCCATCGATCGCTGGAAGGGGGCGGAGGCGCTGTCGCGCACGGCCTTCGTGCGCGCGGTGGGCTTGACCATCAGGCCCGGCCATCCCTTGGCGATTACCGAGCAGGAGCTGAAGGCCTTGCCCGGCTTCGGCCCGGATGGCGCGGCGGGGAAAGCCGAGGCGAAGCGCCTATTGAAGGAGGCCGGAGCCGAGAACCTCAAATTCAAGATGCTGAACCGCAACGTGCCGATGCCGTTCACGCCGGTCGCCATCTATCTCGTCGATCAGTGGCGCCAGATCGGCGTCACCGCCGAGAACAACCAGCTCGACGTCGCCCAGCAGAAGAGCACCTTCCTCGCCGGCAACTTCGAAGTGGGGCTGGACGCCACCTGCACCGATACGGATGAGCCCAACGCCGAGCTGCAGCTCTACATCTCCAGCGACCGCTCGCCCATCAACTTCAGCCGCTACCACGACCAGGCGATGGACGACCTCTTCGAGAAGCAGAAACGGGTCACCAGCGATGCCGAGCGGAAGCCGCTGTTGCGCCAGTTCGAGCGGCGCCTCATCGACCAGTCCTACACGGTGCCGATCGTGTGGTGGCACCGCATCGTCGCGCACAGTGCCGCTTTGAAGGGCTGGAAGATCACCCCCAGCCACTATCTGAATCAGGACCTAGCCGGCGTCTGGCTGGCAAATTAGCGCATAGAGCTTAGCTCCGGAGCCTCCAGCTCGCGCATTCCATGCCAGCGCTATCGCGCGGCATCGGCATCGGGAGAGCGGCATGAGACGGCGTGAATTCATGGGGCTGGTCGGCGGCGCGGCCGCCGGGCTGGCAACGCCGGCGCTGGCCGCGGACATCCCGGTCCGCATGACGGCGGGCTTGCGCGCCACCGGCCAATTCGTGGTTTGGCTCGGCACCGAAGCCGGCGTGTTCAAGAAGCATGGTTTGGACGCGACCATTCCCAAGCTCGAAGTGGGCGGCCCGGAGAGCGTCGCCGGTCTCCTGCGCGGCGATTGGGAGTTCATCCAGACCGGGGCCGCGCCGATGATTGAAGCGGTCTTGAAGGGCGCCGACGCGGTCATTCTCTTGAGAAACACCGATCCGCACGCGGGCATTTTCATCATGACCCGATCCGAGTTCACCGCGCTGGATCAGCTCGGCGGCAAGCGGGTCGGGGTTTTGACCAACACCGAGGTCGGGCAAACCGGCATCGTCACGCGCCAAACGCTGGGGAAGGCAGGGGTGACCGCCAGCTATGTCGGCCTTGGTACCTATCAGAACATCTACCGAGCGCTCGCCGCCGGCACGATCGATGCCGGCGCATTGCCGGTCGATCTCCGCTTTCCCGGGCAAGCGAAGTACGGCTGGCGCGCCTTCGAGGCAGACCGATCGGGCTTTGCCGCCCCTTCGGTCTTCGGCACGAGGCGCAGATCGATTGCCGCGAACCGGGAAACGGTATTGCGCGCGGTTCGGGGCTTCGTTGAAGCCATCCACGTGTTCAAGACGCGGCGCGACATCGTCGTGCCGATGCTGCAGCGCTATATGGGCATCGAGGACCGCCAAGCGGTCGAGGCTCTCTACGAGTTCTATGTCCCACTTTTCCCTAAGGTCCCGCGGCCGAGCTTCAGCGACTTTCAGTCCGTGAAGGACTATTTCTCGACCACGTTCCCGGCGGCGCGAGACCTCAAGGAGTCCGACATCGCCGATGCGTCTCTCATCGACGAGGTTGAGCGCAGCGGCTTCATCGACAAGCTCTATGCCTGAACCCGCCGGCTTTGGGTCAAACGTAGTTAGAGCTTGAACGGCCCTTCGCCCCCGGCCTGCGGCTCGGGCGGATTTGGTCCACGCGGCAGCCTGCGGATGATGATGTCGCCGTTCGGCAGCATCTCCGGCGCGGCGTATTGCGGGATGCGGTCGATCAGCACCCGCATGCCTTCGAGGATGCGTTCGGCCCCTTCGCGAATGATCTGCTGCGGGTCCTTCGAAGCCGACGGCGTTTCAGCGGTGGCGCCGCCGGCCGAGATCAAGGCTGCCAACAGAGCTGTCAAAGCGAGCTTGGGCATGGCTGCTTCCTCCCGCGAGCCATTCTAATCGTTTCGCAGCATTGGGGCAGCCTTTTGGCCGAGGGCATGCCAGGTGCCGGCGAGCCCGAGGGCGAGCGTGATCGCCAGCGCCACCAGCGTGCTGGACGCTACCGCATTGGGCGCGAACACGAAATCGCTGCGCATGAGCCGGGTGAGCACGAGATAGCCCACCACCGTGCCCAGGACCGAGGCGATGAGTGCCGCAATGAGGCCGAGGCAGCCATATTCCAGCAGGAACGCAGTCACCACCTCCCGGCGACGCGCGCCCAGGACCTTCAGCACGACGGCGTCATGGATGCGCGCATGCTGGCCGGCCATGACCGCGCCGGCGAGCACCAGTGCGCCTGCAAGCAAGGTCACCGCCGCGGTCAGCCTGATCGCGATCGCGATCGACTCCAAGATGCGGGCGGCGGCGTCCAGCGCGTCTTTGACGCGGATCGCCGAGACGTTGGGGAAGCGATCGCCGACGGCGTTGAGGAGCTCAGTCTCGGCCGTTTCGCTTGCGGCATGGACCGTGGCGATGTGGGTCTGCGGCGCGCCTTCGAGCGTTCCCGGCGCGAAGATGAAGGTGAAGTTCATGCCGAGGCTGCCCCAGTCGATGCTGCGGGTGTTGGCGATCCTCGCCTCGATCTCGCGGCCGAGAATGTTGAGGGTGATGGTGTCGCCGACGCCGACGCCGAAGCCCTTGGCGATGCCGTCATCGACCGAGATCAGGGGCGGTCCCTGGTAGTCGGGCGGCCACCACGTGCCTTCGGCGATCTTGGCACCGGGTGGCGGGGTGGCGGCATAGCTGAAGCCGCGGTCGCCGGCGACCGCCCAGCTGGCGTTGGGCTTGACCGGGGCCCGATCGGCGGTGATGCCGGCGATCCGGGCGATGCGGCCGCGCACCATCGGCGTGCGCTGCAGTCCCGACGCGCCGGGAGTGGCCGCCACCAGCCGGTCGAACGCGGCCACCTGGTCGGGCTGAATGTCGATGAAGAAGAAAGTGGGTGCCCGTTCCGGCAGCCGCTCGTGGATCTGGCGGGCGAGATTGGCCTCGATCAGCGCCACGGCGACCAGCACGGTCAAGCCCAGACCGAGGGAGAGCGCGATGGCGCCGGTGGGGGCACCTGGGCGATGCAAATTGGCGAGCGCCAAGCGCAGCATCGGCCGGCGCTGGTGGCCGAACCGGCGGGCGAGCGTCATCAACCCCCAGGCGGCACCGCGGAAGAGGATGACGGCGCCGATGGCGCCGGCGATGAAGTAGAGCGCCAGCGGCCGATCCAGGGACCGCCACAGGATGAGGAGAGCGAGGACGATTGCGGCCGCGGCGCTGGCAGCGAGATAGCCCCAGCGGGGCAGCCGATCGGGGGGCGAGACCACGGCGCGAAACAGGCCCGCCGGCATGACAGAGGCCGCCCGCGCCAGCGGCCAGAGGGTGAAGGCGAGCGTCGTCAACAGGCCGCAGGCGCCGGCCAGCAGCAGCGGCTCCCAATGCAGGCCGAGATCGGCGTTGACCGGCAGCACGCTCGCCAGGAGCCCGCGCGCCGCCCACGGTGCCAGCGCCCCCAGCGCGGTCCCGATGAGGACGCCAACGAGGGCCATGCCCATGATGAGGGCGAAGTACAGCCGAAACACCGTGCCCACGGTGGCGCCGAGGCATTTGAAAGTGGCGATGGTGGCGAGCTTCGCTTCGAGATGGCTCTTGACCGCATTGCCCACGCCGACGCCGCCGACGAGCAGGGCCGTCAGCCCCACCAGGCTCAGATATTGGGTGATGCGCTCGATGAACTGCCTGAGGCCCGGTGCCGCCTCGTCATAGCTGCGCACCCGCCATCCCGCCGTGGGGAAGGTGCCCTCGATCGTCGCCTTGAACGCCGGCGGGGCGATGCCGGCAGGGAGCTCGAGGCGGTAGTGGTGGCGGATCAGGCTGCCGGGGCGCATGAGCTCGGTCGAAGGCAAGCTCGCCGCCGCGACCAGCACCTGGGGACCGAAGTCGAAAAATCCGGTCGCCCGGTCCGGCTCGCGCCGGAGGATGGCGCTAACGCGATAGACGGCCTCGCCGATCTTGAGCCGGTCGCCGACGGTCAGATGCAGGCGGCTTTGCAACGCCGGCTCGATTGCAGCACCCCAGCCGCCGTCCGCCGCGGCCAAGAGCGAGGCCAGGCTCGAATTGGGCTCGGTCTCGACCGCACCCATCAGCGGATAGGCCTCGTCCACCCCCTTGAGCTCGATCAAGGTCCGCTCGCCGGCGGGGTTCTGCGCCATCGCCCGCATCTCGGTCGTGCTGGAAAGACGTCCTTGGCGCTCGAGCCAGGTCAACTCCTCCAGGCTCGCTTGGCGCTGCACCAGGCTTACCTCGATGTCGCCGCCCAACAGCGCGCGGGCATCGGCGGCAAGCCCGGCGACCAGTGCGGCCGAAACCGAGCCCACGGCCGCGATCGCCGCCACGCCCAAGGCGAGGCAGGCGAGAAACAGCCGCACGCCGCGAACCCCGCCGCGGAGCTCGCGCCACGCGAAGCGCAGGGAAAGGGGGAGGGCCGCCATGGGCTAACCGTTCCGTAACATTGGGGCGGCTTTCTGGCTGAGCGCGTGCCAGGTGCCGGCCACGCCGAGGCTAAGCGTGATTGCGAGCGCGAAGAGAACGGTCGATGCAACCGCGCTCGGGGTGAAAACGAATTCGCCATGCATAAGGCGGGTCACCACGAAATACCCGGCTGCCGTGCCAAGGGCGGCTCCGATCGAGGCGGCGAGCAGTCCGATGCAGCCATACTCCAGAAGCGCTGACGCCACCACCTCGCGCGGACGGACACCCAGAATCTTCAGCACCACGGCGTCACGCACGCGTGCCTTCCGACCGGTCATGATGGCACCGGCGAGCACCAGCGTTCCGGCCAGTAGCATCATTGCCGCCGCTATCCGTACGGCGACGTCAATGGATTCCAATAACCGATACTGCGCGCCGAGGACATCCCTGACGCGCACGGTAGGGACCTCCGGCAGGCGGTCGGCCAGTGCGCGTAGGAGCTGTCCCTCAACGGCTTCGCTTTCAGCGCTCACCGCTGCGACGTAGGTGTGGGGGACGCCCTCAAGCAGCCCGGGGGAGAAAATGAAGGCAAAGTTGGCATCGGAGCGGTCCCAGTCGATGCTGCGGGTATTGGCGATGCGCGCCTCGATTTCGCGACCGAGAATGCTGAACGTCATGGTGTCGCCAAGGGCGAGGCCGAAGCCGCGGGCGATTGCATCGTCGACCGAGACCAGGGGCGATGTTTGATTGGCGGTATCCCACCATTCGCCTTGGGCGAGTCTCGCGCCCATGGGCGCCACCGCGGCATAGCTCACACCAACCATATCAGGCGCCTTCTTATCGCCTTCGGCCTTGAATGGCGCGTCTGCTATAGGGACGCCGGCAATGCGGATAAGCCGGGCCCATAGCCACGGCGGTCGCTCGAGAATCGCGGCACCTTCGACCTCCCGCACGGTTCGGTCGAACTCGGCAACCTGGTCTGCGTGAATATCGTAGAAATAGAAACTCGGCATGTGCTCGGGAATGCGCTCCCGGATCTGTCCCAGCAAGTTGGTTTCGACGGAGCTCACGGCGACCAGTACCGTCAAACCGAGGCCGAGCGATACCGTGACTGAGCCGGTGGGCGCGCCCGGTCGATGGAGATTGGCGAACGCCAGGCGCAGCATGGGATTGTGTGTGCGAACGATCCGCCGTGCCACTGCCATGAGCCCCCGAGCCGCCGCCCCGAGCGTGACTACCACGCCGACAGCGGCGGCGATGAAATAGAGCGCCAATTTTCGGTCGCCGGCACTCCACACCACAATGCAGGCCAAGGCTGCCAAGGCCGCAGTGCTGACGGCCAGATAGCCCCAGCGAGACCGGTGACGAGGCGGTGCCACAACGGCGCGGAAGAGACTCGCCGGCCGAACGGACGTCGCTTCAGCGAGCGGCCAGAGCGCGAAGGCGAATGTGGTCAGCGCACCGCAAGCGCTTGCTAGCAGCAGCGGTTGCCAGTGCAAGCCCGGCTCGGGCTTGAGGGGCAACATGCTGGCGAATGGCTGAGCTGCAGCGATTGGTGCCAGCGCGCCTAACATTACGCCGATGGCGATGCCCGCGGTCGCCATTGCCAGTACCAGCGCCAGATTGACCCGAAGCACCAAGCCGGCGGACGCTCCGAGGCATTTCAGCGTGGCAATGGTCGTGACCTTGGATTCGAGATGGCTGCGCACCGCGGCTGCAATACCGACGCCACCGATAATGAGAGTACTCAGGCCGACAAGCGTCAGCAGTTGACCCATGCGCTGCATCGGCTGCCGCGCTTGGGTTATAAGCTCGTCGTATCGGTATAAGCGCCAGCCTGCGTCCGGGAAGGCGTCTTTTGCAGCGGTTCCGAATGCGGCCGGAGTGATCGCATCGGCGAAGACCAGCCTATAAAAATAGTGGATGAGGCTGTCCGGCCTGAGGAGCTGTGTTGACCTCAAGCTGGCCTCGGCCACGAGGATCGGCCGCCCCCAGGTGAGAAATACCCTCCAGTCCGGCTGATGGCGGATGATGGCTCGCACCTGATAGCTGGTCTCGCCGATCTTCAGCCTGTCGCCGAGCTTGAGCCCAAGCCGGGCCTGCAAGGCGGGTTCCACGGCGACACCCCAGCTACCATCGGCAAGAGCCAGTGCGGGCGCCAATGGCGATGCCGGTTCGAGCTCCAGACCACCCAGGAGCGGGTAAGTCTGGTCAACCGCCCAGATCTCGGCCAATGCCCGACCTCCGCCATTCTTCTCGGCCATGGACATCAGAGCGATCATGCTCGATAGGCGTCCTTTTTGCCTGAGCCAGGCCAGCTCGGTCTCGCTTGCCGGTCGCTGCACGAGGTGGATGCCGACATCGCCGCCAAGCAGCACGCGCGTCTGGCTCTCGACCGCATTTACCAACGCGGCCGAGAGCGATCCCACAGCGGCGATCGACGCAACGCCGAGGGCGAGGCAGGCAATGAACAGCCGCGCACCACGAATGCCGCCCCTGAGCTCGCGGAGCGTTAGACGAAGCGAGAGCGGCAGCCTGGTCAGGCGATACCCCGGCGCGCCGACACCGCATCGGCGCCTTCGCCATCGACCCTTCCATCGACCAGCCGGACGATCCGATCAGCCCGGGCCGCCAAGTCGCGATCGTGGGTGATGAGGATGAGGGTGGCGCCGGCGGTGCGCCGCTTCTCGAAGAGAAGGTCCATGACCTGCGCGCCGGTCGCGAGGTCGAGATTGCCGGTGGGCTCGTCGGCGAGCAGCAGCGGCGGCGAAGCGACGAACGCGCGGGCGAGCGCGACCCGCTGCTGCTCGCCGCCCGAGAGCTGGTCGGGGTAATGGGAAATCCGATGGGCAAGCCCGACCGAGGCGAGGCTCTGGGCGGCGCGTTCGAAGGCATCGGCGGCACCCGCGAGCTCGAGCGGGATTGCCACATTCTCCAAGGCGCTCATGGTCGGCACCAGATGGAAACTCTGGAACACGATGCCGATATGACGGCGGCGGAACAGGGCCAGCTCGTCCTCGCTCATCGCCGTTAGGTCCTGCCCGGCGATGACGACCTTGCCCGAGGTGGCTTTTTCCAGGCCGGCGGCTATCATCATCAAGGTCGATTTGCCGGCGCCCGAGGGTCCAACGATGGCAACAGCCTCGCCAGCCGCGATGGCCAAGTCCACACCGCGCAGGATGTGGACGATGCCCGCCGGGCTCGGCAGGCTCATCGCGAGCGCGCGAACGTCGAGAATGCTGGCGGGCGCGGGCGGAGGAGAATGGGTCATGGCAAGGCCTGGCCGGGTGCATTGTTACGAAAGAAGAGGGCGCGTTCCTGCGGCTCGAACTGGAAAAGGTGGGGCCGCGCGCGACCTTTTCAACGCTGCCACCCCCCGGAGAGGCTGGGCGCTGGGCTTGGCCGCCCTGTGGCTCGCCATGCTGCCTTTCGCCGCCGCGGAGGGCAAGACCGTGCGGCTCATGGCCTTGGGCGACAGCCTCACCGCCGGCTACGGCGTTGCCGCCGAGGATGCCTTTCCCGCCCAGCTCGAGCGCCGGCTGCGCGCCGCCGGCCTCGAGGTGACGGTCGTCAATGCCGGGGTGTCGGGCGATACGACCCAGGGGGGCCTCGCCCGGCTCGATTGGGCGCTCGCGGATAAGCCGGATCTGGCGCTGGTGGCGCTCGGCGCCAATGACGCGCTCCGCGGACTCGATCCGAAGCTCGCTTTTGCCAATCTCGATCGGATCCTCTCCCGGCTCGGCGAGCGCGGCGTGGGCGTGCTGCTGGTCGGCATGAAGGCGCCGCGCAATCTGGGCGAGGACTACGTCTCCGCCTTCGACGGCATCTATCCGAAGCTGGCCGCGGCGCACAAGGTGCCGCTCTATCCCTTCATGCTCGACGGCGTGGCGCTCGACCCCGCGCTCAACCAGGCCGACGGCATGCACCCCAATGCAAAGGGCGTGGCCGTGCTGGTCGAGCGCATGTTGCCCTCTGTGCGCCGTCTCATCGAGACGGCGGATTGAACGGGAGGAAGAAGCGATGATCGACTTCGCCTCTGCGCATGCCGAAGGGGAGGATTGGCGGAGGCTGGTGACGCATTGCCTGGAGCGCCTGGGATCGCTGCCGGCGAGCGCCAATCTGGGATTCGTCTACGCGACCGATGCCTTCGCCGGCGATTTTGCTGAGATTGTCGAGCAGCTCAAGCAATCGACCCGGATTCCAGCCTGGGTCGGAACCGTCGGCATCGGCGTGTCGGCGACACAGATCGAATCCTTCGACCGGCCGGCATTGTCGGTCATGGTCGCCTCGCTTCCCGAAGACGGCTTTCGCATCTTCTCCGAGGTCGAGCACGATCTTGGCGAATTCCGGCGCCGCCACGGCGCCTGGATCGCTCAGAAGCGCCCGAGCCTCGGCATCGTGCACGCCGATCCGCGCAACCAGCGCGTTGCGGAGCTGGTGCGGGCCCTCGCCGACGAGACGCCCTGCTTCCTGGCGGGAGGCCTCACCGCATCGCGCTCGAGCTTTCCCCAGGTGGCGGGCGGAATGACGTCGCGGGGGCTCTCTGGGGTGCTCTTTGCCGAGAGCGTCGAGGTCGCCTGCGGATTGAGCCAGGGTTGCTCGCCGATCGGTCCGGTGCGCACGGTGACCCAGGCCGAAGAGAACGTCATCATGGAGCTCGACGACGAGAACGCGCTCGAGGTCTTCAAGGAGGACATCGGCGAGGTGCTCGCCCGCGATCTCCGTCGCATCGGCGGCTATATCTACATCGCCTTTCCGGTGCCGGGATCGGACACCGGCGACTACACCGTGCGCAATCTCGTCGGCATCGATCCGAAAGAGGGCCATCTCGGCATCGGCGACTATGTCTCGACGGGCGACCGCATCGTCGTCTGCCGCAGGGATCGGCAAACCGCCGCCACCGACCTTCAGCGCATGCTGACCGGCCTCAAGCGGCGCGGCAATGCGCGCCCCCGGGGCGGCCTCTACTTCTCCTGCGTCGCCCGCGGCCCGAACATGTTCGGGCCCGATTCGGAGGAGCTGCGCAGCATCGCAGGCGAGCTCGGTGATTTCCCGCTGGTCGGCTTCTATGCCAATGGCGAGATCTCGCACAATCGGCTCTATGGCTATACCGGGGTGCTGGCGGTTTTCCTCTGAGGGGAGCCCGGAATCGCTTGCCCCGAGCCCGGCTCTTCAGAAGGGTTGATCCGGGGTGCCTCATCGGTGCATAAGCAGCACCCCAAATTGTGTGACCCACTCGGACGAGCGCCCCCATGCGTCTCTTTGTCGGTCTCCCGCTCCCCGAGGACGTGCGCGAGCGTTTGGCGGGGTTGTGCGCCGGCGTGCCCGGCGCGCGCTGGGTCCAGCCTGACATGTTCCACCTGACGCTGCGCTTCATCGGCGAGGTGGATGGCGGCTGGTTCGATGACATCGACGCGGCGCTCAGGACGGTGGCACCGCCGGCGTTCGAGCTGAACCTGCTCGGCGTCGGTCATTGGGAGCGCAAGGGCAAGGCTACGACCCTTTGGGCCGGCGTCGAAAAGAACGCCGCCCTGGTCCGGCTTCGCGACAAGGTCGAATCGGCGCTGGTCCGCCTCGGCCTCGAGCCGGAGGGCCGCAAATACGCCCCGCATGTGACCTTGGCGCGGCTGTACGACGCTACACCGGGCCGGGTCGTGCATTTCCTGGCCGATCACGGCCTGTTTCGCACGCGGCCCCTTCCGGTCGAGTCCTTCGCGCTGTTTTCCAGCTTCCTCTCCCATGGCGGCGCCATCTACACGCCGGAAGCGGAATACCCGCTGGTCCTGCCGCATGCCGCCTAGGCATGGAATCCCCCTCACCCAGCTTCGGGTAAGGCGTGGCTGGCACCACGCCAACCCTTCGCAACCCTCTCCCCCATTCGGGCGAGAGGGTAGGGTGAGGGGGATCTACCTAACCGCAAATTCGCTTTAGTCGAAGAACGCCTTGTCTTCGGCGGCGAGATGCTGCTTCGCCTTGGCCACGTCGAACTCCACCCCCAGGCCGGGCCGGTCCCAAACCTCGATGAAGCCGTCCTTGACGATCGGATCGGGCAAGCCCACGAGGACGTCGTACCACCATATTTGCTTGGCCGCCGGGTACTCGAAGGCGATGTAGTTGTCGGGGAGCGTGGCGGAGACCTGGACCAGGGCCGCCAGCCCGAGCGGTCCGTTGGCGGTGCCATGGGGCGCCATCAGGATGCCGTGCAGGTCGGCGTATTCCGCCACCCATTTCAGCTCCGCCAGCCCGCCCACGTCGCAGGGATCCGGGCCCACGACGTTGACCGCGTGACCCTCGATGAGCTGCTTGAAGTTTTGGCGAAGATAGATCTGCTCGCCGGTGTGGATCGGGGTGGAGGTGCTGCGGGTGACGTCCCGGTAGACGTCCGCATTGACGAATTGCGTGTAGTCGCCGGTGATCATGTCTTCCAGCCACATGAGATTGAGGGGCTCGAGCGCCCGAGCCAGCCGGATGGCATCCGGCACGGTGAAGCCCGGACCGCAGTCGAGCGCCAAACCGATCTCGTCGCCGAGGACCTCCTTCATCGCCTCCGCGCAGGCGACGATGTGCTTGAGGCCACGCTCGGTCAGCAGCCCGCGGTCGATGGCCCCGTGGAAGTTGCTGGGACGGTTCTCTCCGTAATGGAAGTTCGGGACTGCCCGCTTCATCTGGCTATGAAAGGCGATGCCCTGCTTGACGATGGTGAAGCCTTCCCGGGCCGCCTTCATGCGCTTGACTGACTCGGCGTAGTCCTCCGGCTGGAAGGATTTCATCGGCTCACGGACGGCACCGTTGTACACGCGCACGCGGTCGCGAACTTTACCGCCGAGCAGCTTGTATATCGGGACTCCCACCGCCTTGCCGGCCAGGTCCCACAGCGCGATCTCGACGGCGCTCACGGACGCCCCATAGGGCTTGAAGGCGCCGCGCTGGCGGATCTTCAGCATCGCCCGCTCGACATCGGTCGGGTCCAAGCCGATCAGCGCCGGCCGGAACTGCTCCACATAGGGCTTGATATAGGGCTTGGTGTGCTCCACCGGCCCCCAGCCATCGAGGCCGGCGTCGGTTGCGATGCGCACGACGGGATACTCGCCCAGCATGGCGCAGGAAATATTTCGGATCTTCATGCCGCTCGCCCACCCATCGCATTCATTCCTTCGTTCTCCTCGGCCGGTGTCGCGCCGCGTTATTCGTTCAGCCTAGTGTGCCGGTTCCGAAGTTCGCCGGCATCGCCGGCGCACTTCGGAACGATCGGCACACTTAATATTCAATAAGCTAGTGTCGACCTGAATCCGAAATTCGTGGTCACGAATTTCAGATTCGCGACACTAGCACGGCATGGCGGCGTATCCGTCACCAGCGCTGGCCCTGAATGAAGGCATTGGCCGCAGTCGCGAGGACATGGGCGTTCGCCGCCGCCGCCGCTTGCGTCTTGAGGGCATCCGTCTCGATCGGAGTGAAGCGGTCGAGCGGAACATAGCCGATCGATTTCCGGGCCGCGTCCAGGTCCCAGCGCATGCCGTCGTTTCGCGACATGAGGTTGAGCACGGCGAAGCGGAGCTGGGCGGGTGCCAGCACCGCCTTCTCGAAGCCCTGGCAGAGGTCCCGATCGGAGAGCCACATCCGCTGTCCCCAGAGTCCATAGCCCATGCGTGGACCCGGCTCGTTTACGCCACGCTGGCAGTAGCCGATGCGAAAGCAGATGACGGAGAGGCTGCCGCGCTCGCTGTAGGATCGGCCCAGGCGCTCGCCCACCAGCTTGGAGGCGCCATAGGCGTTGACCGGCGAGGGGGCTGCATCCTCCCGGAGCGGTCCCTCGCCGAACCGCTCGCCGGCCACGACCCAATTGGAGCTGGCGAAGATGAGCCGCCGCGCGCCCTGCCGCGCCGCTGCCTCGTACACATTGAAAAGAAGATCGATGTTGAGGCGCTGAATTGCAGCCCAGCTGGCGCTCGGGCTGGGATCGCCCGCAAGGTGGACGACCGCATCCGCCTCGGCGAAGCGCCCGACCCAGCGCTCGTCCCAGTGGGCGAGGTCGGCCACCTCGATGGCGGCGTCGCCCGCGTTGCTGACATCGAGGAGGGCCAGGGACCAGCCCAGCTGCTCGAAGTGCCGCCTGAGCTTGCTGCCGAGATTTCCAGCGGCACCGGTGATCACCACTTTTGTCACGGGAGACACCTGCCGATCCTACCAGTTCTGGAACGAGCCATCGCGGCGGCGGAGCACCGGCGGACCCCAGCTCTGGAACGCTTTCTCCGTCAGCAGCTTTTCATTCACGACCACGCCGAGCCCGGGACCCGTAGGCAGCGGAAAATGGATGCCGTCGGGAACGGCCCGTCCCTGAAACAGCTCGAGCTCGAGGGGCGGCGGCGGCCGAAACTTGAGCTGGTTGTATTCGAGCCAGGTGAAGTTCGGCACCGCGGCGGCGAGATGGATCGAGGCCATGGTGCAGATCGGGCCCAAGGGATTGTGCGGCAGCAGGTCGACATAATGCGCCTCGCACCAGCCTGCCACCTTCATCGCCTCGGTAAAGCCGCCGATGTTGCAGACATCGAGGCGCATGTACTGGGCGATCCCGCGCTCGATATAGGGGAGCGCCTGCCATTTCGAGGCGAACTCCTCGCCCAGCGCGAACGGGATCTCGGTCATCCGTCGGAGCGCCTCATAGGCCTCCGGCGTCTCGTCGCGCATCGGCTCTTCGAGGAAGTCCAGGGTTCCGCGCGGCAGTTTCTGGCAGAAGCTAGCGGTCTCGGTGAGAGACAGCCGGTGATGGAAATCGAGCCCGAGGACCAAGCCATCGCCGAGCGCCTCCCTGGCGCGGATCATCCAGGGTGCCGTTTGCGCGATGGCGAGCCAAGGTTCCGACACGCTCGCAGCCTCGCTCTCCCCATGCCCCTCGGCACGGCTCAAGCGGATCGCCGGAAAGCCGTCGGCCGCATACTCCTGCGCTTCCTCCAGCATGCGCGGGCCGGGCTGCGAGGCGGTGCTGGCGAGAATGGGCACACGGTCGCGGTGCTTGCCCCCCAGCAATTGGTAGATGGGGACGTTGAGGGCCTTGCCTTTGATGTCATAGAGGGCAATGTCGATCGCCGAGATCGCCGCCGTCAGCACCCTTCCGCCCTCGAAATACTGGCTGCGGTACAGCTCCTGCCACAAGGCCCCGATGCTGCGGGCGTCGCGCCCGATGAGCAGCTCGCGGTAGTGCTCGATCGCCCCCATGACCGCGCGCTCGCGTCCGGAGAGGCCGGATTCGCCCCAGCCGACCAGCCCGTCCTCGGTGGTCACCTTGACCAGCAACTGATTGCGGAAGCCGACCCAGACGGGAAATGCCTGGATATCGCGGATGGTGCTCAGGCCTCGCCTCCCCGTCTCGCTTCCGTGCCCCACGTCATGCGGACGCGAGCATCCTTGTTTCTTTACCTCGGAAGCGACTTCATTGACGCCGCCCGAGCCGGGCCCGTAGCATTTCTCGACGAAACCCCGGAGCATTGAATTTGAACGGTTGAGCCGGGCAAAGCAAGCAGAGCGCAGTCTGCCGACTTAGAACAAAGAGGGAGAGCAGGTGGTGATCCAGACAGCAGACATCCAGCGGCCGCCAAAGGACCTCGTCGCCGCGCTGGCGGCGGTCGGCGCCGCCACCGCCGCCGGCGAGCTCAACCGCATGGGCATCCGCAATGCGCATATCTGCGGTCCGGTTCCGCGCACCCCGGGAAAGGCCATCGCCGGCCCCGCGCTGACCCTGCAGTTCATGCCCAAGCGAGAGGATCTCTATGGCGAGGCCGAGTACACCGAGCCGGAGAAGCAGCTGCATCGGCACGCGCTCTATCATGCGCAGGAAGGCGACATCGTGGTCGTCGATGCCCGCGGCGACATGACCAGCGGCGTGTTCGGCGAGATGATACTGACCTATTTCATGGGCCGCGGCGGTGCGGGGGTCGTCATCGACGGCTGCATCCGCGACTTTCCCGCGGCGAAGGATCTGGACATCGGGCTGTGGTTGCGCGGCACGACCCCGAACTTCCATACCCAGACCAACATCTTCCCCTTCGCCGTCAACGTGCCGATCGCGTGCGGCAACGTGCTGGTGATGCCGGGGGACATCGTGATCGCCGACGACGACGGTTGCGTCGTGGTGCCGATCAAGCTGGCGCCCACCTTGCGGGAACGGGCCGGCCAGCATCACGAGTGGGAGGATTTTTCCAGGCTCAGGCTGTCGCAAGGGGGCGATCTCAGGAAATACTATCCGCTCTCCCAAGAGGCCGAGGCCGAATACCGGGAGTGGCGCAAGAAGAACCCGGCCTAGCCGGGCACAGGCGCTGATCTGGCGCAAATTTGTGCAGGCGGCTCGCCGGCGCTCGGCACGCGCTCCGGCGGGAGTGTCCATCCTTGACACCCTCAATTCGCGCGGCCGATACTGCAGGCAAAATAGCAACAATTCGACAACAAGATAGGGGGAACGTCCGTGGCAAAATCCCAAGATCGTGATCATTTTTCTCGTCCGGTCGGCCGCCGCGAATTCCTCGGCTATACCGCCGGCGCCGGCCTCGTCGCGGCGGGATTGTCCGCCGCCTCACGGGCAACCGCGCAGACGGCGCCGCTCGGCGTCGATGCCGCGAGCTGGACGCCCGACTACATCTCCAGCATCGCCGGCACGGTGGAGTTCGACACCGCGGCGGAATGCGCCAAGGTGGTGCCGCTCAACTACTCCGGCCGGGTGACCTATTGGTATGTCGGGCCGAACCAGGCCTCCCCGCAGATCGAGCACCAGATCGATGCGGAGTTCTGGGCGGCCTTTTCCAAGACCTATCCCAACATCAAGGTCGAGAAGCAGAATCTCGACTACAACGAGATGCTCAACAAGACGCGGACCGCCGCCCTCGGCAATGCCGCGCCGATGGTCGCCAAGTTCCCGATCCTCTGGGGCGTGGAGTTCGCCGCCAAGGGGCATCTGAAGCAGCTGTCGCCGGAGGATGTCGGCTTCCAGACCAGCGAGTTCTGGCCGGGCGCGATGAAATCCGTCACCTGGGGCGGCAAGACCTACGGCATTCCGACCAACAACGAAACCATGGCGTTGATCTGGAATGCTTCCCTGTTCAAGGAGGCCGGCCTCGAGCCGGAAGCGCCGCCGGCGACCTGGGACGATCTCGTCGTCTATTCGAAGCAGATCAAGCAGAAGACCGGCAAGAACGGCTACGGCTTGGTCGCCCGCGTCAATGCCGGCAACACGCCGTTCCGGTTCATGCCGCAATGCTGGGCCTATGGCGGCGGCGCCTTGGACGAGGCGGAAGGGAAGCCGACCTACAAGTCGGTCTACATCAACAACGCCGGTACCAAGGCGGCTCTCCAGGCCTCCTACGACATGTATGTCCGCGACAAGTCGGTGCCGACCTCGGCCTTGACCAACACCCAGACCGAGAATCAGGATCCGTTCATCGCCGGGCAATTGGCAATGATGATCAGCCATCCGAGCGAATACGCAGCCATGCTCGATCGCGCCAAGAAGGCGACGGGCGAGGACAAGAAGATCGCCGATGGGGTGGTGGCCAACATGCGCTATGGCCTCATTCCGAAGGGACCGGCCCGGCGCGCTGTGGTCTTCGGCGGCTCCAACGCGCATGTCTTCAATCCGAACGTGGTCGACGGCAAGCTCGACCTCGACGCGGCCCGTGCGCTCATCGCGTTTGCGACCGGCCCGGAGTGGTCGACCAAGCTCGCCTGGGTCAGCTCGAACCCAGGCAATGTCCGGGGCTTCCGCTCGAAGTGGATGAAGCAGCGCCTGGCCGAGATCAAGTTCCTGAACGTGACGACCTCGATGCTGCCGAACGGCGTGCCGTTCCCGGTGGTGCCGGAGTCCTCCGAGATCATGAACATCATCGTGCCGAACATGCTGCAGAACGCGCTGACGCAGAAGATGACCGTGGCGGCCGCCGCCGACGATGCGGCCAAGCAGATCAAGGGGATTCTGAAAGACCTGTAGTCATCCGTCCGGTGCCGCCCGCTTCTCGCGGTAAAGGGGGAGAGCGGAGTGGCGATCGTCGTTGACGAGGCTAAGGCGCCGCCTGCGGATCGCGGGCGGCGCCAGCCGCCCAACCTCCTCCGCCGGATCGCCCGCCACTGGGCCGACTATCTCTACATCCTGCCGGCGCTGGGGGTGATGCTGCTGGTGATCGGCTATCCGGTCTACTTCACCGTCTACCTCTCCTTCTTCGATACGCCGCCCAGTCTCTCCATGGACGACAAGATCTTCGTCGGCCTCGACAACTACGGCCGTGTGCTCGCCAGCGAGAGCTTCCGCGAGGTGACGCTGAACACGATGGTGTGGACCTTGTTTTCGACCCTCTTCGCCTTCATCCTCGGCTTCGGCGCGGCCTTGGCGCTCAATCGGCAGTTCGTCGGCCGGGGCATCTTGCGCGGCATCCTGTTGATCCCCTACGTCATCAGCGCGGTCGCCGCCGCCTATATCTGGCGCTGGCTCTACCACAGCGATTTCGGCGTCATCGGCGCCTTGTCGGTGGCTCTCGGCCTCACCGACGGGCAGATCAACTTCCTCGACAATGTCGAGCGGGTGATGGCCTCGCTGATCGTGGTCAATGTCTGGAAGGAGTTCTCCTTCGCCATGATCATGATGCTGGCAGGCCTGCAGACGGTGCCCGATCAGCTGCACCGGGCGGCCCAGGTCGACGGCGCCAGCCCCTGGCAGCGCTTCTGGCACGTGACCGTTCCGCATCTGAAGGGTGTGACCTTGGTGACCGTGCTCCTTCTGCTGGTCGCCAATCTCAATTCCTTCACCATTCCCTACATCATGACCGGCGGCGGTCCGGCGGGCGCCTCGGAGATCTGGATCACCCAGATCTATCAGCTGGCCTTCGGGCGCATCCGCTTCGGGCTGGCTTCGGCCTATTCCGTCATCCTCTTCATCGTGATGATGACCTTGGGCTATTTCTACGTGCGCGCGCTGACGCGTGGCGACGAGCGGGGTGCAGGATGAGCGTTGCCGCTCCGGCCCAAACCGCGTTCGACCGCGGGCGCCCGAAGCGGCGCCGCATGACCGACGGCTGGAGCATCGCCGGGGCGGTGCTCCTCGGTTTCCTCACCCTCTTCGCCATTCTGCCGATGGTCTGGATGCTGCTGACGTCGTTGAAGACGCAGTTCGCCGCCGTCCAGTATCCGCCGGTCTGGTTCCCCAAGACGGTAACCTTCGACCAGTACTGGCGCCTGTTGTCGCCCACGAGCGAGGTCGGTCGGGATTTTCTCCGCTACCTCCTCAACAGCATTTGGGTCTCCACCGCTACGACCGTGCTCGGTGTCGTCGTCGCCGTGCCGGCCGCCTATGCCTTCTCCCGGTTCCGCTTCCCCGGACGCCATCTGCTGTTCTACTCGGTGCTGCTGCGCAACATGTTCCCGGCGGTGGTTTTCCTGATGCCGCTTTTCATCATGATGCGCTGGCTGCGCCTGGTGAACACCGAGGCCTCGCTGATCCTCACATACCTCACCTTCGGCCTGCCCTTGTCGATCTGGCTCTTGAAGGGCTTCTACGACAACATCCCGGTCGAGCTGGAGCAGGCGGCGCGGATCGATGGGGCATCCCGCTTCCAGGCCTTCATCCAGGTGGTGATGCCGTTGTCCTCGCCCGGGATCATCGCCACCGCCATCTATTCGTTCATTCTCGCCTGGAACGAGTACGTCTATGCGCTGACCTTCCTCAACGACAAGAGCAAGCTCACGCTCTCGGTCGGCCTGCAGCGCTTCTTCACCGAATACGCGACCAACTGGCCGGGACTGATGGCCGCCTCGTTCATCATGAGTGTGCCGGTGGTCGTGGCCTTCCTCATCCTGCAGAAGTATTTCGTGCGCGCGCTGACCGAAGGCGCGATCAAGGCTTAGGTCGCCCCACGATCCCGGACGGGGCCTCGAAGGCCCGGCGCCGGTTCGAGAGGAATTGATGGCAGAAGTCGTGCTGCGTGACGTGGTCAAGACCTATGGCAGCTTCCATGCCGTCGATCACGTATCGCTGACGGTGGCGGATGGCGAGTTCGTGGCCCTGGTGGGCCCGTCCGGCTGCGGCAAGACGACGACCCTCAATCTCGTCGCCGGCTTGATCGAACTCAGCGACGGCGACATCTTCATCGGCGACCGGCTGGTCAACGACCTCGATCCCAAGGATCGCGACGTCGCCATGGTCTTCCAGAACTACGCGCTCTACCCCAACAAGACGGTGTTCAAGAACCTCGCCTTTCCCTTGAAGATGCGGAAGATGGCGAATTCCGAGATCGAGCAGAAGGTGAGGGAAGCCGCCAAGGTTCTCGACATCGGGCATCTCTTGGAGCGCCGCCCGCGTGAGCTTTCCGGCGGCCAGCAGCAGCGTGTGGCGCTCGGCCGCGCGCTGGTCCGCGATCCGCGCGTCTTCCTCATGGATGAGCCCTTGTCGAACCTGGATGCGAAGCTGAGAGTGCAGATGCGCGCCGAGCTGAAACGCTTTCACCAGGATCTGAAGGCAACCGTCATCTACGTGACCCATGACCAGCTCGAGGCCGTGACCATGGCCGACCGGATGGCGGTGATGAATGGCGGGGTCCTGCAGCAATACGACACCCCCGAGCGGGTGTTCGAGTCCCCGGTCAACATCTTCGTCGCAGGCTTCATCGGCAGCCCGCCGATGAATCTCCTGAATGCCAAGGTCGTCGGCAACGCCGCCAGTGCCGCCCTGGAGAGCGAGGATGGCTGGCGCTACGCGTTGTCGCCGGCGAACGCGCGAAAGGCGCTGGCCTCCACCTCCGGCGAGGTCGTCCTTGGCGCCAGGCACAGCACGATCCGGCTCCACAAAGAGGCAACGCCCGGCACGATTGCGGGCCGCGTCTACACGGTCGAGCCGACCGGGGATATCACCTATGCGCATGTCTCGCTCGGCTCGGCTATCATCATCGTGAGCGTCGCTCCCGATGTGCGCTTGAGCTCGGATGACCAGGTTTGGATCGAGTTCCATAAGGAAAAGCTGCATCTCTTCGATCGCAAGACCGGTCAGGTCTTGTCCCAGGCTTGAGTGCCGGGCGGTGCGGCGGCGGCATGAAAGGTGACGACCGGTGAAGATCACGAATCTCAGAACTGCGGTGATCAGGGGGAATTTCCCCTGGGTCTTGGTCAAGGTCGAGACCGATGCGGGTATAACCGGCCTCGGCGAGGCCTATTGGGGTGCCGGAGTGGCCGAGCTCGTGCACCGCGCGAAGCCGCTTCTGATCGGCGAAGACCCCACGAATATCTCGAGGCTGGTCGAGGTGATGATCCGCTGCCTGTCGGGCGAGGGCTCCCAGGCGGGTGCGACGGTGACCGCCATCAGCGGCATCGAGATCGCGCTGTGGGACCTCCTCGGCCGCGCGCTGAAGACGCCGATCTCCACCTTCTTCGGCGGGCGCTTCCGCGACAAGATCCGGATCTACGCCGATTGTCACGCCGGGGCCACGCCCGATCCGGCCGACTATGCCAAGAAGGCGCGCGCGGTGGTCAAGAACGGGTTCAGCGCCATCAAGTTCGATCTGGATACGAAGAATCCCTACACCATCGACATCAGCGAGGATCCGCATCCGCGGCGCCAGTGGTTCGAGCCGTTCAACCGCACCATCGGCTCCCAAGAGATGGCGTGGATGGTCGATGTCGTCCGCGCCGTTCGGGACGCGGTCGGCCCGCACATCATGGTCGCCATGGACGCCCATTGGAAATTCGGCGTCAATGACGCGATCAAGCTCGCCCAGGCGCTCGAGCCCTTCGACCTCTTGTGGCTGGAGGATCCCGTGCCGCCGGAGAACATCGAGGCGCAGCGCCACGTGACGCACAGCACCCGCACGCCCATCTGCACCGGCGAGAATCTCTATCGCAAGCACGGCTATCGCGAGCTCATTGAAAAGCAGGCGGCGCGCATCATCGCCCCCGACATTCCGAAGATGGGCGGGTTGGCCGAGGCCAAGAAGGTCGCCGATCACGCCGACCTCTATTACATCCCGATCGCGCCCCACAATGTCGCGAGCCCGATCGGCACCGTCGCCGGAGCGCATGTCTGCGCCGCCATGAACAACTTCCTGGTCATGGAATTCCACGCTCAAGATGTCCCATGGTGGGACGATCTGGTGGTGGGCGGACCCACGATCGTCAACGGCTACATTCATCTGAACGATAGCCCCGGTCACGGCCTGACCTTGAACGAGGACGTGGCGCGGGCGCACCTCAAGCCCGGATCGAGCTTCTTCGGCGACGAGGCCTATGCGTAGTACCGGGAATCGCAAGTGCGCGAGATACCCCCCTCCCTATCCCTCCCCCGCAAGGGGGGAGGGAATACAGGGCGGCGCACTTGGTTACCCCCTCCGCCTCGACGGGGGAGGGTTGGGGAGGGGGTGACTCCAGAATCTGCGATCTTTGGCACTAACCAACCGCACGCCTGATAATGACCGTGGTGCCCGACGGTCCGATCGTCGTCTTGACCGGGGCCGGCATCAGCCGCGAATCCGGACTCCACACTTTCCGCGACGCCGACGGCATCTGGGCCACGGTCAGGGTCGAGGATGTGGCCACACCGGAGGCCTTCGCCCGCGATCCCAAGCGGGTTCAGGAATTCTACAATGCGCGCCGCCGGAGCCTGGTCGATCCCAAGATCCAGCCGAATGCCGCGCATCTGGCGCTCGCCAAGCTCGAACGCGCATGGCCGGGCCCGGTCAAGGTGGTGACCCAGAATATCGACGATCTGCACGAGCGCGCCGGCACCAAGGATCTCATCCACATGCATGGCGAGCTCCTGAAGGCGCGCTGCCTTGGCTGCGATGCCGTCTTCTCCTGGAAGCTCGATATCGCGGCAGGCAGCCTCTGCCCGGAGTGCGCCGCCCGCGGCCGCCTCCGCCCGCATGTAGTCTGGTTCGGAGAGATGCCGCTCGCCATGGAGGCGATCGATGAGGCGCTCGCCCGCTGCGCGCTCTTCCTCTCCATCGGCACCTCAGGCAACGTCTATCCGGCGGCGGGTTTCGTCGATCAGGTCAACCGCCGGGGAAAGGCGCACACGGTCGAGCTCAACCTCGAGCCGTCGCAAGGCGCCTCGGCCTTTGCCGAATGCATCCACGGTCCGGCGACCGAGTTGGTTCCGCGCTTCGTCGATCGCTTGCTGGCAGGCTAGCCGATCTTCGCGGATTGGCGATGTTTGAAGGTTCCAAGTGATTGATTTTGCTGAGGCTGGATATTGCAGGTCTGCACTACAACGGCTTTGGCGGCGGAGCCTGGGCGGCGGTGATTCTAGGCGGGCGCTGCGGGGG
>JACQAG010000064.1 GCA_016195085.1 Pseudomonadota bacterium
CAAATCCCCATAGCTCGAACCCGCCGCACCGTCGCACCCTTTCCTGCCCGCGGTTTCCTCCCCTGAGGCTTATCAGACGCCTGCCCTCAGAACCCGCCGCACTCTCCGTGCCGGGCAGGCATCTGATAACCCTTAACATGAACGGACATGGCATCGTCACTCGATCACCTCGTCGGCACTGACAAGAACCGCTTGCAGAATGATCCGACTGACTGCCCTGACGGCTTCATGGTGAACACGAATTCGACTTTGGCCGGTTGCAGGACGGCCAAATCTCCTATTAGCCTACCGCACGGATGACCGGTTGGGTCGTTCATCCGGGGTATGTCGGTATAATAGCTCCACGGGTGAGACAGGACGACATGGCAACCATCCGCGACTTCACGGTCACCCGCTTCGCCTTCCGGCGTGACCGCATGATAGGCGACAGCCAGGTCGGCTTCGACGTCTGCAACGTTGCCGCGCTGGAGCTGCATGACGAGGCGGGGCACACCGGAACAGGGTGGCTGCTGAACCTTTTCCACGCCCTGCCCGATCGTGCCGAGCTCGAACGCGTTTTCCGTACGGAGGCCTTCGGCGGCCTGCGCGGGCAGCACCCTGCGAGCCTGATCCATCGCATCGGCCGTCCGCGTGGCGGCAACCAGCGCGCCATTCCGCACGGCTTCGGCGAGGCGATCGACCAGGCGCTGTGGGACCTCGCCTCGCAGCAGGCAGGGCTGCCGCTCTACCGCTTCCTCGGCGGCACCAACCCGCGCGTGCGCGCCTATGCCTCGGGCCTCGATTTCCACCTCTCGGACGCGCACTACGTGGAGTTCTTCGCCAAGGCGAAGGCGATGGGCTTCGAGGCTTTCAAGATCAAAATCGGCAATCCCGATCTCGCCTGGGACCTCAAGCGGCTCAGGCTGCTGAAGGAAGCGGTCGGCCCGAACCCGGTCATCATGGTGGACGCCAACGAGGCCTGGACGCCGAAGGAGGCGATCCGCGCGCTACACGCCTATCACGATGCCGGGCACGACATCCTGTGGATCGAGGACCCCTGCCTGCGCGACGATTTCGAGGGTTTGCGGCAAGTCTCGGAAGCGCTGCCCTTCACCCATATCAATACCGGCGAATACCTCGACCTCAGCGGCAAGCGCCGGCTGATCGAGGCGCGGGCGGTCGACTACATGAACGTGCACGGCAAGATGTCCGACGTCATGCGCGCCTGTTGGCTGGCGGCCGAGTACGGCGTGAAGGTGACGCTCGGCAACACCTTCCTCGAAGTCGGCGTGCACATCGCCGCGGCTTTGCCGGAGGCTGAGTGGATCGAGTATTCCTTCCAGAACTACAACCATCTCACGGCTACACCCATCCGCTTCGAGAACGGCTATGCGGTTGCGCCCGACGTGCCGGGCCACGGGCTCGGGCTTTCCCAAGAGGCGCGTCGGAACCATGCGGTGGACAGCGTCGCCGAGGGCCTGCGACCAGCGGCGGCACCGCCGGGGCCGATCCGGCTATCATGATGCCTTCAACGACTTAGGGGGAGACGACACAATGAATGACCTCTCGCGCCGCACGCTGCTGGGTAGCATGACGGCCTTCGGCTTCGCCGCCACAATGCCGCGCCTGGCTGCGGCTGCGGGTTCCGGCAAGGTGGTCTACTGGCACCATTTTACCAGCCAGGAGGAGTTCACCGGCCTCAAGCGGGTGATGGAACTGTTCGCCAAGATGAACGCGGCGATCGCACTGCAGCAAGAGAACATTCCAAACCCGGAATACATGGCCAAGTTCACCGCCGCCGTGGTGGCGAACACGCGTCCCGATGTGAGCATGGTCGTGGCCGAACGCCTGCCCGACATGCTGGCGATGAACGGGCTCGTCGACCTTACCAGCCGGGTCAACGGCTGGGCCAACAAGGTGAACTACCCAGCCGACCGCTGGCAGGGTTGCACCGCGAACGGCAAGATCTACGGCGTGCCGGCCTTCACCTTCGTCGACTGGGTCTACTACCGGAAGGACTGGTTCGAGGAAGCCGGCATCGCCGGCCCGCCCAAGACGCTCGACGAATTCGTCACGACAGCCAAGAAGCTGACCGACCCGTCGAAGAACCGTTACGGCTTCGGCTTGCGCGCCGGCCCGGGTGGCGCTTCCTACCTGATCGACCTGATGGAAGCCTTCGGCTCCAAGTTCGTCGTCGACGGCAAGAATGCCATGGACAAGGCCAAGGTCCTGGCGGCGGTGAAGTGGTATTCAGAGCTCGCCACCGTCCACAAGGTCGTCCCCCCCTCGGTAACCAATGACGGGTTCCGCCAGATCATGGAGGGCTTCAAGACCGGCCAGACGGCGATGACCTGGCACCACACGGGCTCGCTCACCGAAATGGTGCGCTTCTTCAAGCCCGGCCAGTTCGGCACCGCCGCGAAGCCCGCCGGCCCCGCCGCCCGCATCGCGCGGCTGACCTATCTTTTCAACGGCATCATGAAGACCGACAACATCGAGGCTGCGTGGGATTGGATCAGCTTCTGGGGCGAGAACGATCCCTCGATCGCCTTCCTCGAGGAGACCGGCTACTTCCCCGCCTCGGCGGTGATCGCCAAGGACGCGCGCATCACCGGTAACCCGCTGTACCAGGCGGCGGCCGAGACGACGGGCTTCGGCTCGCTGCCGCCGGCCTTCGTCGGCATGGCCGGCTGGTCGCAGAACGTCGTGCTGCCCGAGTTCCAGAAGATCCTGGTCGGCCAGTCCACGCCCGAGAAGGCGACGGACGCGATGCTGAAGGGGCTCGATGCCGCGTTGAACTGAACACCACGGAGCTCGGATATTCACATGCGCATCACCGACATCCGTGGCTACCTCGTCGAGGCCCCCTGGGCCGGCGACACCTTCCGCTGGCGCGCCGGCCTGCCGGGCTCCGGGGATGGCACGCCCAGGGGTAAGGCGCCGAAGAGCGCCATCCTGCGCATCGACACCGACGAGGGCATCACCGGCTGGGTCAAGACTGGCCGTGGCGAGGCGGTGTTGAGCCTGATCGAACGCCGCTTGAAGCGGCTGATCGGCGAGGACGCGCTGCTCACCGAGCGACTCTGGCACCTGGTCTGGGAGATCGACCGTCTGGAGGAAATGCAGCTTCACAGTCTCGGCCTGATCGACATGGCGGTCTGGGACCTCAAGTCCCGCAAGGCGAACATGCCGCTCTACAAGATGCTCGGCGGCAACTCGAACAAGATCCCGGTCTACGCCTCGACCGTGACCTGGGACACGATGGACGAGTACGAGCGCCACATCAAAGAGTGCATCGACGTAGGCTTCACCGCCTTCAAGCTGCACGCCTGGGGCGATGCCAAGGAGGACGCGCGGCTCTGCCGGAACCTGCGCAAATGGACCGGCCCCGATGCGGTGCTGATGTTCGACGCCTCGGCGGGCTGGGACTACGTGACCTCGCTGTGGTTCGGTCGTCGTCTCGAGGAGGAAGGGTTCTATTGGTACGAGGAGCCGATGCGGGAATTCGAGCTCGGCTCCTACCGCAAGCTCTGCGACGCCCTCGACATTCCCGTGCTGGCCGCCGAGACTTCGGATGGCGCGCACTGGAACGCCGCCTCCTGGGTGCAGGCGGGCGCGCTCGACATGCTGCGCACCAATCCGAGCATGAAGGGCGGCATGACCGGGGCGATCAAGATCGCGCATCTCGCCGAATGCCATGGCATGAAGGCGCAGGTACACGGCATGGGCCTGGGCCAGGCACATTTGTGCGGCGCCATTCCCAACAACGACTACTACGAGGAGTTGGTGATCTCCTCGCAGCAGATCAGCGGCCTGCGCCACGGCTCGCACGGCTCGAAGATCGAGGGCGGAATTCTGACCATTCCGGAGGAGCCCGGCCTGGGCGCGTTGCCTGACTGGGCGCGCCTCGAAAAGACGGCAATCGCGATCGTCTGATGTCGCGCTCGCTCGCCGACCGCATCGCGGGCATTTCGGACACCAGGGCCTTTCCCTGGCTGCTGCTGGTCCCGGCGCTGGCGCTGGTCTTCGCCGTGATCATCTACCCGACGATCTCCGGCATCGACCTCTCCTTCCGCCAGATGCGGCTGAACCGGATGGATCTCGGCACCGGCTATGTCGGCCTGCGCCACTACATGGCGCTGCTCGACGATCCGGTGTTCTGGATTTCGCTGCAGAACACCGCGGTCTGGGTGATCGGCACGGTCCTCCTCGAACTCGCCTTCGGCATGGTGATCGCGGTGGCGCTCGACTACGAGCTGCCCGGCTTCCGCTTCATGTCCGTCATCATCCTGCTGCCCTGGTTCCTGCCCCTGGTGGTGGCCGGCAATCTCTGGGCCCTGATGCTCGACAGCCGCCTCGGCATCATCAACGCGGCCCTGCAGGGCCTCGGCGTCATCCAGGGCTTCAAGGCCTGGTTCGCCGACCCGAACTGGGCGTTGCCGGAGGCCATCGCCGTCGAGACCTGGCACGGCTTCCCCTTCTTCGGCCTGCTGCTGCTGGCCGGCCTCAAGGGCATCCCGCGAGAGCTTTACGAGGCCGCCGCGGTCGACGGCGCCGGGTTCTGGCGGCGCTTGATCCACGTTCAGCTGCCGGGCCTGCGGTTCATCATCGTTGCGACCGTGGTGCTGCGCGCCATCAGCCTGATGAATTCTCCCGAGCTGCTGCTGATCCTCACCGGCGGCGGCCCCGGCCGCTCGACCCAGGTGCTCTCGCTCTACGCCTTCCAGAAGGCCTACCGGGAGTTCAACTTCGGCTATGCCGGCGCCTTGAGCGTGGTGATGTTCGTGCTGCTGATGATCGGCTCCTGGCTCTACGTCCGCTATTCCAACGTGCTGAAGGCGGATTGACCATGCGCCGCGGCAGGATCGAACGCGCGATCATCTACCTCATCGCCAGTGCCTTCACCTTCTTCGCCGCCTTCCCGGTGGTCTGGGCGCTCGACATCTCGCTGAGGTTCGAGAAGGACATCATCACCCGCCACGTCGCCCTGTTTCCGAGCCCGGCGACGCTGACCAATTACATCGCCATCTGGACCCAGTCGAACCTACCCGATCTGATGTGGAACAGCGCTGTCGCCACCTTCTTCACCGTCATCATCTGCGTCTTTGCCGGCACGCTCGCCTCGTACAGCCTCTCGCGCCAGCAGTTCGGCGGCCGACAGAACGTGCTGCTGTTCTTCCTCGTCCTGCGCATGTTTCCGGTCGTGCTGATGATCATCCCGCTGTTCATCATCATGCGGCAGGCCGGGCTGCTCGACACACGGATCGGGCTCGCGCTGGCCTATACGGCCCTCCTGCTGCCGATCTTCATCTGGATGATGAAGGGGTTCTTCGATGCCATCCCGCTCGAGCTCGAGGAGGCCGCCCGGATTGACGGCTGCACGCGGCTCGGCGCCATGTGGCGGGTGATCCTGCCGCTGGTGCGCGGCGGGCTGTGGGCCTGCGCGGTGTTCATCGGCATCGCCGCCTGGAACGAATATCTCTTCGCGCTCATGCTGACCACCAGTTCGGGCTCGCGCACCTGGCCGGTCGGGCTGCAACTGATGGTCGGCGAGTTCCAGCTCCCCTGGGGGGCGCTCACCGCCGGCGGGATTCTGTCTATCTTGCCGGTGCTCGCCTTGTTCGCCGTCGTCCAGCGCTCCATGGTGCGCGGATTGGCGCAGGGGGCGGTGAAGGGATGAGCGGTCTGGGAGTGGGCATGCCGGGGCGGCGCAAGCTGGTGACGGTGGTGGCGTGTGCATAAGGACCCTTCGGAGCAGGTCGTGAAGGACATCCGTCGCGCGACGCGGCGGCGATTTTCGGCCGAAGACAAGATCCGCACCGTGCGGGAAGGCCGGCGCGACGAGGACAGCATCGCCGCGCTCTGCGCCGCCAGGGGATCGCCCAGAAGCGCTATAACCGGTGGTCGAAGGAGTCTGCTTCGGGTCATTCGCGCCGATTTCGAATTGACCGCCGATGTCCGTTTAGGGGGTGATTCCGGAAATGCTGGGCTGTTGTTGAAGGTGTCACCGGACGCGTGGCTCAAGCTCCCAAGCCGGAGCTTCGAATCATGAGGTACGAACTCAGCGACCATGAGCGGGATGTTATCAACCCGATGCTTCCGAATAAGCCGCGCGGCATCCCCCCCGTGTTGATGACCGACGCCTCCTAACCGGCATCTTTTGGCTGCGCGCTAATGCGTCCACGCCCCGGCGCGCTGAGGCTTTTCTTTCCGCCACACCGGTCTTTCTGCAACGCACAATCTCCCTCATTCTGAGCTTGTCGAAGAACGCACGATCGACATGCAGATGAGCCTTATCCAACGACCATCTCGATCCGGATACCAGCCCACAGCATCGCGCAAAGCCTGGCCGAGACGCGGCCGAGCTAATAGAGTGCCGAGCCCAGCCTGCCGACGGAGCCCTTCGATGAGCCTCGAATCCGCCACCCAAGATCTGAAACGCCGAGCCGCCGTGGCGCCGAGCCTCGGCTACAAGGTGAAATTCCTCTTGGGTGCGGAGGGCATCATTCTATGGGACGGCACCGCCACCCCGGCCAAGATCGACAATGCCGATGGCGAGGCGGACACGACGATCAAGATCGCGCTCGGCGATTTCGAGAAGCTGCTCACCGGCAATCTCGATCCGACCCTCGCCTATGCCACCGGCAAGATCAAGGTCGAGGGCAGCGTCGGGGTCGCCCTCAAGATGGCAGGACTGCTCAGCGACTGAGCCTCTCGGCGAGGAACGCCTCGAACTCCCTGACCGGCGGCGTCGTACCGAACAGCGACGGTGCACGCGCGCCGATCCGAGCAGCGATTTCGGCACGCCAATCCGGCTCCTGCGCCAGCCGAACGGCGATGCGCGCATAGTCCTCCGGGGTCTTGGCAATGCAGTCTTCGATCCCGATCCGGCAATAGAAGCCGTAGGTAAGACGCCCGCGCAAATAGGCCGACGGCATCGTCACCACCGGAGTCGCGGTCGCCAGGCATTCGAGGCTGGTTTTGCCGCCGGAAAAGCCGGGGGTGTCCAACACCGCATCCGCCGCCGCCATGGCGCGGACGAAATCCTCGGCCGACAGCCGCGGCAAGAAGCGCACGCGATCCTGCGCATCGCCGCGCAACCGCCCGAGCCGGGCCTGGATGCGATCGCACCAGGGCCGCCGGTGCCCCTCGATGAAATGCAGGACCGCTCGATCGTCCTCGGCAAGGATCCGGGCGAGCACGGCATCGAAGCGGGGGTGCAATTTGAACAGGCTCTGGGCGCAGAGATAGGCGCGCCCACCCTCCGCCAGCCCGAGCTTGGCCCGCGGCGTGGCGCCGAGATCGATCGGCTGCGGTTGCCAGCACAACAATAGAGCGTCGAGCCGAACCAGGCGCTCGCTGTAATGCGCGTCCGCGCCGTCCGCGTCGAAATCCTTGGCCGAGATGAAATGATCGATGGCGGCGATGCCGGTGGTGACCGGGTGGCCCCAGGTCGCAAGCTGCAAGCGGGCGAGGCGCGCATGGGCGAGATAATAGGTCATCGGGTCCATGCCGATGTCGGTATAGAGGAGCGCATCGAGCCTGGCCGCGGCGATCCGGCTCCGGGCCTGGTCGAGATCGAGCGGCAGCGTCAAATACTCGTCGGCGAGCGCCTGAATCGTCTCCCCCATCGCATCCTCGGCCGGACCGCATTGGCAGACGACGACGGTGAAGCGTGTTCGATCGATCGCCTCGATGACGCCTTGGAAGAGCGAGCCGATCGTGTGCGCCTTGAAATAGGCGGAGACGAAACCGAGGCGGATCTTGCTCCCTGCACGCGGCGCCGGCGGAGCCAGATCGGCACCGAGGCTGGGAGAGGCGTGAAGCCAGAGCCGGCTCGCCCTTTCCTGCAGCACCCGATCGTCGCGATCGTGATAGGCCAGATAGAAGTTGGTCCAATGGCAATCATGGAGCGGATCGGCAATCGCAAGGGGTGCGGCCGCGAGACGCGCCACGCCCTGCTCGAAGCGCCGGCGCCAACCCTCGATCATCGCCTCGGTATCGGAGATGGGCGGTAGCAATGTCGCGAGCCGAAGCCGCCAGGCATCGTGGGGCGTGCGCGCCAAGGCCAAGCGATAGGCCCGGGCCGCACCCTCGACCTCGCCGGCAAGGTGGAGCGCGGTGCCGTAGTTGTAGAGCGATTCCGCCGCGCCGGGATCGAGGCTAAGCGCGCGGCGGTAGAGACCGAGTGCGGCATCGAAGGAGTCGCCGTCGCGCAACGCGTTGGCGAGATTGGTGAGCGCGCCCACGTGGCGTCCATCAAGCGCCAGCACCCGTCGAAACACGCGGGCCGCCGCGTCCGGTGCTGCCTCGCGCGCGTGACGATTGCCGAGATTGAACCACGCCACCGCCAAGGACGGCGCCAGCGCCAGTGCGACACTGAGCCGGCCGCGGGCGCGGGGATCGCCCATCCGCTCGAAGACCACGGCCAGATTCGTATAAAGCGCCGCCGCGAGCGGCTGACGCTTCAAGGCCGCTTCGAGGCCTTTCGCCGCCGCTTCGAGCCGATCCGCCGCATAGTCCTGGGCGGCCTGCGCCAGCAGCTGCTCCGTGGTCGCTTCCGTGACCGTCCCCGCCCCCTTCGCCATATCTCAGTCTACCCCGCTAGTGTGATGATTCCGAAGTTCGTCGGCGAACTTCGAAATCTGAATCACACTAGCCTCAATAGATCAGTGGCCCGCTCATCCCTGAAATTCGCAGACGAATTTCAGGGGCGGGACACTTGGCTGCGATTCGGCTCGACGACCTCGGAGCACCTGTCCGAGAATGGTCACCCGCCATGGAGGATGCCGGCTCCTTCATAGTGTAGTCGCGCCGTTGAATGAAAATCCGGCCGGGGCCACAGGGCAACAGAGAGATGTTCACGCTCCCGCTCTATGACGACAATCCCGTCGGCCGCAACCCGGTCATGACCTGGCTTTTGATCATCCTCTGCCTCGCCGTGTTCCTCTGGCAGCAGACCTTGTCGCCGCGGCCGCAAGAGAGCGTCGTCTATGGCCTGGGATTGGTCCCGGCCGTGCTCTTCGGCTACGACACGCTGCCCCAGCCTTGGCGTCTGGTGCCGGGCTGGGCCACGATTTTCACCTCCATGTTCATGCATGGAAGCTGGCTGCATCTCATCGGCAACACCTGGTTCCTGTGGATCTTCGGGCATGGCGTCGAAGGTGCCATGGGGCATGGGCGCTATCTGGTTTTCTTTCTCGTTTCCGGCATTGCCGCGGCGTTTGCGCAGAGTTTGGCCGATCCAACCTCGACCCTGCCGATGATCGGTGCCAGCGGCGCCATCGCCGGCGTGCTCGGCGCCTATCTCCTGCTCTACCCCTACGCCAATATCCGCGTGCTGGTGTTCTTCCTGGTCGTCATCCGCGTGGTCAACGTGCCGGCCTTGATCGTGCTGGGGCTGTGGTTCCTGGGCCAGGTGCTGAGCGGTGCGGCGACACCCATGGATGAGGGTGGTGTCGCCTTCTGGGCGCATGTCGGCGGCTTCCTCGCCGGGGTGGCCCTGGTGCCGCTTTTCCGCCAGAGCCACCGGAGCCTGTGGAGCCAGCCGCAGTCCCGCCCCTTCCAAGTCATGCCGGCGCAAGCGGTGCGCCGGGGCAGCGTTCCCGAAACACCCTACCGGCCGAGCGGCCGCGGGCCGTGGGGAGGGTTTGGGAGGGGGTGAGAACCCCCTCCCCTATTCCACCTCCGGAACTGGCGCTAGCCCTCGCCCACCGGCTAAGCTCGGCCCATGCAGAAGGACATCCGCGGGCTGCCGATCAGCGCTGCCGGCAACGAGGCGGCGGACGCCTTCGATCAGGCGATCGAGAACTACGTCAAATACCGGGCCGATACCGGCGAGCTCGCCGGCAAGCTGATCGCGGCCGATCCAAACTTCGCCCTCGGCCACTGCCTCAAGGGCTACCTGACCATGCTCACCTACAAGAAGGCCTATCTCGGCGGCGCCGAGGCCTGTCTCAAGGCGGCGCGTGCGCATGCGGCCAATGCCACCCCACGCGAAAAGCGGCATATCGACGCCCTCGCCGCCTGGCATTCGGGCGCCGTCGAGGAGACGCTCGCGATCTGGGAGGCGATCCTCGGCGAGCATCCGACCGACTTGCTGGCGCTCAGGCTGGCGCATTTCAACTATTTCTGGCGGGGCGAGGCCGGGCGGATGCGCGATTCCCTGCTGCGCACCAAGGGCGCCTGGTCGCCTGGCATGCCGGGCTTTGAGACCTGGCTCGCCATGGCGGCCTTCGGGCATGAGGAATGCGGCGACTATGCCGAAGCGGAGCGCACCGGCCGCCGAGCAGTCGAGCTCGACCCGGCCGATCTCTGGGCGACCCACGCGGTTGCCCATGTGCTGGAGATGCAGGGGCGGCACGGCGAAGGCATCGCCTGGCTGGAGGCGCTGCAGGGGAACTGGGACGCCGCCAACAATATGCGCCATCATCTCGCTTGGCATCGTGCGCTCTACCATCTGGAGCTGGGTGAGTTCGATCGCGCGCTTCAGCTCTACGATGCGAAAATTCGCCCGCTCGACTCCCCCTTGGTCAAGGCGCAGCCGGACCTCTACATCGACATCCAGAACGCCGCCTCGCTGCTCTGGCGGCTGGAGCATCTGGGCGTGGCGGTGGGCGAGCGCTGGTCGGAGCTGGGCGAGAAGGCCGAGGGGCGGATCGGCGATCACCTGCAGCTCTTCACGCTCCCGCATTTCATGATGGCGCTTGCCGCCAGTGGTCGCTGGCAGTCCGCCCAGCGCATGCTGCAGGCGATGCGCGAGGAGGCGGCCGCCGCCACCTCGCCCCATGCCACCATTCTCGGCACGATCGCCGTCCCCATTTGCGAGGCGGCGATCGCCCACCGCAAGGGCGAGCATGGCCGCGTCGTCGAGCTCATCCAGCCGATCCGCGACGAGCTCTGGCGCCTCGGCGCCAGCCACGCCCAGCGCGACCTCTTCGATCAGCTCTTCGCGGATTCCGCGCTCATCGCCGGCCGCCGCGACGTGCTGGCTTCGCTAGTGCCGAAGCTGATGGAGCGCGGCCGCCAGGCGCCGGCCGGCCGCAAGGCATACGCGAAAGCGGCGGGGTTCGCGGCGTAGCAGCTCGCTTCCATACTCGTCAATTCGCATACCCTCTCCCATGGGGAGAGGGTTAGGGTGAGGGGAAGCCGACGTGCAATTCCAGTGCACGCCGCCCCTTAGGTGTGGTCGCTGACGCCAAGCACCCATCGGCGGCACCGCCGCCCCTCACCCGCGCTTCGCGCGACCTCTCCCCATGGGCTATGGCGTTCACGGAAATGATTCCGTGGTGAATGCGAATCTGATTCAAAGGAGTAGGGCTGGTTTTGCCGGAGGCTTTGCCATGGCCTTTGGGGACGTTCGGGTTG
>JACQAG010000065.1 GCA_016195085.1 Pseudomonadota bacterium
CAGCGCCCGAGCAGGCGCAGGACCGCCGCAGGCTCGGCCTCCAGCTTCTTCAGCGGCCGGCGCTCAACCCCGGGCACCAATCCCGACACAAGCCAGCTCTTCAGGCTCAGCTCGATCACCGCGATCAGCGTGCTATCCTGCACGAGGGCGGCGAGGCAATGGCTCAGGTCGTCTACTTTCGGCATGGGACGCGCTCCATTGAGGTCTTTGGCGACGACAATGGTGCACCGCTTCGCCGCCCGCCCCATAGCATCTCTCCCCCAGTGGCGGAGAGGGTTGCGAAGGCTTGGCGAGGCGAAGCCGAGCCTAGCCGAAGCTGGGTGAGGGGGATTCCATCTCACCGGATCAGACTCTACTCTGAGACAGCGCGCGGAATTGCGACGGAGACAGGCCATAGGTCGCCCTGAACATGCGCGTCATGTGGGGTTGGTCGGCGAACCCGGCATCAACTGCGATTTGCGCCAGAGCCTTGCCGGCGCGTATCTCCCGGCGGACGAGATCGAGACGGCGCAGGAGCAAATATCGGTATGGGCTCGTTCCGTATCGTTGGCGGAACTGGCGGGCGAGCGAAAAGCGACAATGACCGCTTATTTGCTCAAGCTCGTGAGAGGAGACGATGCGTCTCTTCTCCGCTTCCAAGAACTGTCGCACGCGGTCGACGGCCGGAGCGTCGCAGGCGATGGGTCGTGGTTTTCTCCGGATCGACGCGTCTGCTTGCAGGAGGCCGCGGGTCAGGCCTTCAACGAGCGCATCGACGGCTAATGGTTCGAGCGCTGCCGGGAAGCTCAGGAATGCGCCTCCAATCGCCTCGGCGAGCATCGCATTCGACGATACGACCTCTCTGACGAAGGGGAGCGGCACGGCCGCGCCGCAGAGGACGCGGGCGGCGTCCGTCACCCTCATCGGCGCCACATAGGCGATCCGATACCCGAAGCCCTCCTCCGATCCAGCGCGACCGTCATGGGCCTCATCGGGATGCAGCACCACGACTTGTCCGGGCGCGCTCGTCCGGGTGGCGCCACGATAATCGAATGTCTGGATGCCGAAATCGGTGACGCAGATCGCGTAGGTGTCGTGACGATGCTTGGCATAGGCTCGACCGCGGAACCGCGCGCGCAAGAGCTCAACCCCGCCATTCAGCGGCGTGCTGCTGGTCCAGTTGCCTTCATGCATGGCCGGGTCCTCGGTTCAATTCGCCTTGTACCACTCCTTCACGCGGGCATGCTGCATCACGTCGGGATTGACCAGAAGGTGCGGGGGCTCGCGGTCCAAGAAACGGCGCACGGAGCGGAACGAGCCTTCGGCCAGCCGCCTGAGGCATTCATCCGTGTAGGTCAGCGCATGGGGCGAGACGATGACGTTGTCCAGCTTGAGGAGCGGATTGTCCGGCGGCGTCGGCTCCTCCTCGAACACGTCGATTCCGGCGCCGGCGATGCGGCGCTGGGTCAGGGCCTCGGTCAGCGCCTTCTCGTCCACGATCGGCCCCCGCGCGCAATTGATGAGGAAGGCGGTCGGCTTCATGCCTTGGATCACCTTCGCATCGATGAGCCGGCGGGTCTTGGCGTTGAGCGGGCAGTTCACCACCAGGAAGTCGCTTTGGCTCACGACCGTGTCGAAATCGACAGGCTCGACACCGAGCTCGGTGAAGGTCGTGGGCTTGGCGAAGGGGTCGTGCGCCATATGGCGCATCTCCAAGGGCTTCGCCAGGCGGAACAGCTCGGCGCCGATATTGCCGATGCCGATCGAGCCCAGCACCCGGCCGGTCAAGCCGGTGCCGACGTGATCGTGACGATCGTTCCAGCGGCCTTCGCGGGTGAGCTTGTCCTTGATCAACATGCGATGCGCCAGAGCCAGCATGTAGGTCAGCTGCACGGTCGCCACCGGCCGGCGCACGCCATCGGGGTTGATGGTCAAGACCAGGCCGGCCTTGGTAACGGCAGGAACGTCGATGTGGTCGTAGCCGACGCCGAGGCGGGCCAAGAGCCGCGTGCGCATGTCGGCGCGGCCGACCGCATCCGCCTGGACGCCGGGCGCCACCATGCAGATTGCATCGTACTTGGCGAGGTGATCGGCGGTCACGTTGGCGCCCCGGTCGGAGAGATATTCCCAGGTGACCCGCTTGTCCTCATCCAGGAGCTTGAGCGCTGAGGCGTCGAAGGTGAGATTTCCCTTGTCATCGAGCGCATCGCGGGTGATGCCGACGCGGAATAAGTCAGCCATCGCTGGTCTCCTACATCGCGATGGTCATGCCGCCATCGACGGTGAGCACCTGGCCGTTGCAGAAGCTCGACGCATCGGAGGCGAAATAGATCGCCGCACCGCCGAGCTCGGCTGGATCGCCCCAGCGGCCCAAGGGCGAGCGGCCGGCGACCCAGTCGTAAAATTTCTTGTCGGCGCGCACGACGGCATTGGGCTCGGTCGGAAAGAAGCCGGGGCCGATGCAGTTGACGTTGATGCCTTTGGGCCCGAGCTCCACCGCGAGTGCCCGGGTCAAGCCGTGGATTCCGGCCTTGGAGGCGATGTAGGAGGCGATTGTCGGCCTGGCGAAGGTGCCCATGACCGAGCTGATATTGATGATGCGGCCCCATTTGCGCTTGAGCATGATCCGGGCGGCCTCGCGCGACAGCTTGAAGCAGGCGGTGAGATCGGTATCGATGACCTCCTGCCAGGCGGCGTCGGTGGTGTCGACGGCGAGGTTGCGCAGCACGATGCCGGCATTGTTGACGAGGATGTCGAGCCGCCCCAGCCGCTTTTCGATCTCGGCCATGCCGGCGGCGATATCGGCAGTCTTCGTCACATCGAAGGGCACCACCGTGCAGGGCCGCTTCAAGGCCTTGAGCGCGCGCTTGGGCTTCTCCAGCCTGCCGGCGTCGCGACCGTTCAGCACGATATGGGCGCCGGCGCCCGAAAGCGCCTCGGCGATCGCCCAGCCGAGGCCGCGCGAGGAGCCGGTCACCAGCGCCACGCGATCCTTGAGCGAGAATTGTTCGAGCATGTTCCTCCTGGTTCCCCGCGCCGGTTTGACGCATTGTTCGTAGTCGCTAATATTTTTCCAATCATAGGGCTAGGATCGCCACACTCGCAACGTCCGCCGCGGACGTTGGTCCGTGATGCCCCCACCCCAACCCTCCCCCACGCAGGACGTGGGGGAGGGAGACGAGTGGATGCTCTTGTCTCCCTCCCCCGCGCATGCGGGGGAGGGAGGGGTGGGGGCTCAGAGAAGTTAAAAAGTCCGCTTTGGGGAGGGAACGGAAGCGTGCGCAACAATCCAGTGAAGACCAAGCTCGCGCGGGGCGAGCCGGTGTTCGGGCCGATGATCCTCGATCTCTACGGTCCCGGCCTGCCGCAGATCATGGCCCGGGCCGGGGCCGACTTCATCATGTACGACATGGAGGCGGGCTGCCTCGACATCGCCCAGCTCAAGACCCAGGTGGCGCTGACCCGCGGCCTTCCCGTGGTGCCGATGGTGAATACGCCGTGGCACGACTATCACCTGAACGCCCGGCCGCTCGACTGCGGCGTCATGGGATTGATGGTCCCGGTGGTGGAGACGGTGGAGCAGGCGCGGGCCTTGGCGCGCATCGCGCACTATCCCCCGAAGGGTGTGCGGGGTGTGGCCTTCGGCATCGCCCATGACGACTACTCCGATGGCGCCAGCCGCGCGGCGATGGCGGCAGCCGATCGCCGCACCATGGTCATCGTCAAGATCGAGACCACCAAGGGCCTCGGCAATGTCGAGGAGATCATGGCCGTCGACGGCATCGACATCGGCTTCGTCGGCCATATGGATTTGAGCGTCTCCCTCGGCGTCCCCGGCGACTATAAGAACCGACGCTTCACCCAGGCCCTCGAGCGGGTGGTGGCGGCCTGCCGGAGCGAGGGCAAGCAGGCGGCCTGCCTTGTTGGCGATGTCGAGACCGGGGCGAAGCGGTTGGCGCAGGGATTCCGCATGATCCTCTACGCAACTGATGTGATGCTGCTGACCCAAGGCTTCCGCACGGGTGTCGACGCCTTGCGCAAGCTTGAGCTCAAACCCAATCCCGGCGCGGCGAAGAAATCCCGGAAGCGGTGAGGCCATGGCACCCCGCGTACTCGTCGGCGGCACCTGGCATGAGACCAACAGCTTTTCGCCGATCCGCACCGACCTCTCCGCCTTTCATCGCTATCTCTATTTGGAAGGAGACGCGGTCATCTCCGGCTCCAGCGGCACCAACACCGAGATCGGCGGCATGATCGATGGCGCGGAGGCGAACGGAATCGAGCTGCTGCCGACGGTCTTCGCCGGCGCCGCTCCCTCGGGCATGGTCGATCCTGCGGTGCTGGAGCAGGTCATCGAGCGCATCTGCCGCGGCGTCGATGAGTTCGGCCGGATCGACGGCGTGCTGCTGACGGTCCATGGCGCCATGGTTGCCGACGATATCGACGAAGCCGATGCCTATCTCGTCAGCCGGGTCCGCGACAAGGTGGGACCGGCGATCCCGATCGTTGTCACCTTCGATCTGCATGCGAACCTGTCGGCGGCCATCGTCGATGCCGCCGACGTGCTCATCGGCTACGACACGCTCCCCCATGTCGACATGGGCGATCGCGGCCGCGAGGCGGCCCACGTGATCGCCCGCCTCATCGCCGAGAACAAGCGGCCGAGCAAGGCATTCCGCAAGCTGCCGCTGATCACCCCGCCGCAGATGCAGTCGACCCATGAGAGCCCGATGCGCGAGATCATGGCGCTGAGAGAGGAGATCGAGCGGGGTCCGGGCGTGCTCACCGCCTCGGTCGTCGCCGGCTTTCCCTATTGCGACATTCCCCATCTCGGCATGGCGGTCGTCGTCTACGGTGAGGCCCAAATCGTCGGCCCCGCCGCCGACCGGCTGGCGGAGGCCGTGTGGTCCAGGCGCGACCAGTTCAAGCCGGCGCTGGTCAGCCCGGAAGAGGCCGTGCGCTTCGCGGTCAGCGCCAATCGCGGCCCGATCTTTCTGGTGGAGCCGGCCGACAATATCGGCGGCGGCGCGCCCGGCGACGGCACCTATCTCCTCAAGGCGCTCATCGAGGCCAAGGCCGCGGGTGCTGCGGTGGTGATCTGGGATCCGGAAGCCGCGGCGGAGGCCTGCCGGATCGGCCTCGGCGGCCGCTTCAAGGGCGATGTCGGCGGCAAGACGCTGGCCTTGCATGGGCCGCCGGTCGGCGTCGAGGGCCGCATCAGCTTTGCCGGGCCGGTCCGCTACAAGCGCGACGCCGCGTGGATGAACGGGCAGCCGACCGATCTCGGCCTCTGTGCGGCCATCGAGATGGGTGGGGTCAAGGTGATCGTCACCACCGAGCGCGCCATTCCCTTCGATACCATGCATCTGCGCATCCCCGGTGCGATGCCCGAAGCGACGAAGACCATGACCTTGAAATGCGCGGTCGCCTGGAGTGGGGCCTTCGGCGCCATGGCGCAAGGGCAGGTCTATGTCGACACGCCCGGCGTGTGCTCCTCCAACCTCGAGCGCATGCCCTACACCCGGCTCACGCACAAGCTCTATCCGCTGGCACGGGACGTGGAGTGGCGGGCGGGTGGCTGAGCGCGGGTGGATCGCGCGTTGCTTCGATTTCACCTCTCCCATGGGGCTATGGGATTCACGGATCTTGGCCTTGGGTAGCAAGGGCATAGCCTTCCATCCTGGCGGCGAGCTGGTTCCAGCCGTCGCGCATGGTCTTGGGTCCTGGCGGTTTGTAGTAGCAGTTC